>DAIREI010000021.1:0-10422 GCA_036795675.1 Bacteroidales bacterium | reverse complement strand
TATCAAGAAAACAGGCAGATCAAAAAGCCGAGATGGAATATAATGAGTATAACAAGATGCAACCTATCGTCTCTGATTTCGACAAAGAAATCAAAAAGCTAATGGATAAAAAGAATAACAAATGACCCAATATATTGATTTCTATACCAACAATAAGCAGAAGATAGAAGAGTCTTGCGCTCCTCTGCTCAACGCTGCACGTAAGGAGGCTTTCGAGCAATTCGGGCGGGAAGGGTTGCCCGTTTACCGTTCGGAGGACTACCAACATACGGATGTGCCGGGTCTGCTCGAGCCGGACTATGGCTTCTACATCGGTTTTACGGGCGAGAAGATTGACCCTTACAAGATTTTCAAATGCAACTTGGTGAACCTGACCTCGTATGTGCATTTCACCATCAACGGGCATTTCTACGATAAGAGCTTAGGCGATCACCTGCCCGAAGGCGTCTTTTCGGGAAGCCTCAATACTTTTGCTCGCGAGTATCCCGACTTATTTAGCCGCCATTATAATCAATTGGCAGGGAGCAAGGGCGACGGTTTGTCGGCCTTCAACACACTTTTTGTACAAGACGGTTATGTGCTTTATGTGCCGAAGAACACCATTATAGACAGGCCTATTCAGTTGACCAATGTCTTCAATACGCCTATTGATGCGTTAGTTAATCGGCGGATACTGATTATTTTAGAAGATAATGCGCAGGCCAAACTCTTGGTTTGCGACCACAGCATGGACGACAAGCCCCACGTGGCGGCTACGCAGGTGAGCGAGCTTTTCCTCGGTGAGAATGCTACTTTCGACTTCTACGAATTGGAGGAAAGTACGCGCAACACCATTCGGCTGGCTAATACTTTTGTGAAGCAAGCAGCTTCGTCCACTTTGATAGCCAATACTATCACCTTGAGTAATGGCATTACCCGAAACAATTATCATATCGACCTGGATGGAGAGGCCGCCGATGTGAAACTCTATGGATTGGCGACGGCCGATAGGCAGCAGCGCGTCGATAACTATTCTGTTATTAATCATAATGTTGCTCATTGCACAAGCGATGAATTGTTTAAGTATATTCTCGACGAAGAGGCCACAGGCGCGTTTTCCGGGAAGATAGTGGTGGCGCAGGATGCACAAAAGACGCAGGCCTACCAGAACAACCGCAACTTGTTGAACGGAAACGCTTGCCGCATCTTCTCCAAGCCTCAACTGGAGATTTATGCCGACGATGTGAAGTGCTCGCACGGTATGACTACCGGTCAACTCGACGAGAGTGCTCTGTTCTACATGCGGGCGCGGGGCATCCCCGAAGCCGAAGCGAAGATACTGTTGCTGTTTGCCTTCGCCGACGATGTAATAAAAGGAATACGAATCGAAACCATGCGCGATCGGTTGCGCTTGCTCGTGGAGAAACGATTCAGAGGAGAACCGATAAAATGTCAAGGATGTATTTAGATGTAGAAAAAATAAGGAAAGACTTTCCCATCCTCACTCAAGAGGTGTACGGGAAGCCCTTGGTTTATCTCGACAATGCGGCTACCACGCAGAAGCCCCTGTCGGTCATCAACAAGATAAGCGAGGTCTATTCCACCATCAATGCGAATATTCACCGGGGTGTGCATAAATTGAGCCAATTGGCCACCGAGGCCCACGAGGACGCCCGCCGTACAGTGCAGCAGTATATCAATGCCGCCTCGTCCAACGAGATAATCTTTACGAGCGGTGCAACCGGTTCGCTCAACTTGGTGGCGAGCAGTTTCTGCCGTTCGCAATGCCAACCGGGCAATGAGATTATCCTCACCACCATGGAGCATCACGCCAATATCGTTCCTTGGCAACTGCAACAAGACATCACCGGGATAGTGATAAAGGTTGTTCCCATCACCGAAACGGGAGAGATACGATTAGAAGATATAGAAGAACTTATTTCGTCTCGAACCCGCTTAATCTCGGTGACACATATCTCTAATGTGTTGGGAACCATCAATCCCGCTGCAGAGATCGTTAAATTGGGACATAATTATAATATCCCCGTGATGATTGACGCCGCCCAATCGGTGCAGCATATCGCCTTGGACGTACAGGCACTCGACTGCGACTTCCTGGCCTTTTCGTCGCACAAAATGTACGGGCCTACAGGCGTGGGCATATTATACGGAAAAGAGTCGTGGCTCGATAAGCTGCCGCCCTATCAGGGTGGAGGTGAGATGATTGCCCATGTCTCTTTCGAGAAGACCACTTTCAACGAGCTTCCCTTTAAGTTTGAAGCCGGCACGCCCGACTATGTAGGTTCGACCGCATTGGCCGAGGCCATACGTTATATCAATGAGTTGGGATTGGAGAATATCTGTCAATATGAGAACGAGTTGCTCAACTATGCTACGCAATCGCTGGCGCAAATACCCGATATACGATTTATCGGAACAGCCCCCCATAAGAGTTCGGTCATCTCCTTCCTCATCGATGGCATACACCCCTACGATATGGGCATGTTGCTCGACCAATTGGGCATCGCCGTCCGCACAGGCCATCATTGCGCCCAACCGCTGATGGATGCTATGGGCATAGAGGGAACCATCCGCGCCTCATTTGCTTTTTACAATACAAAAGAAGAAATAGATAACCTAACAGCAGGAATAGAACGAGTGAGGAAAATGTTTTAATCACCCCATTAATAATCATATCATGATACTATCAACTACCCCTAGCCTCGACGGCATGAGCGTCGTCAAATACTTAGGAGTTGTAACAGGCGAAACCATTATAGGCGCCAACATCTTCCGCGACTTCCTTGCGGGAATACGCGATATAGTGGGCGGGCGTTCGGCTGCTTACGAAGAAGTAATCATCAAAGCCAAAGAAACTTCGATGCGCGAAATGACGGAAAGGGCACAAGCCTTGGGCGCCAACGCTGTTATAGGAATCGACCTCGATTACGAAACTATCGGCGACACCATGCTGATGGTTACCGCAAGCGGAACGGCCGTTTACGTACGCTAAGCCATCCATGCTCTTACCTTATTTAAATAAGGACTTGATAGAAGCGGGCTGTGATGAAGCCGGGCGCGGATGCCTGGCCGGAGCGGTATTTGCCGCCACGGTGATACTCCCCCCCGACTTTATCTGCGAAGCGCTGAACGACTCCAAGCAACTGACAGAGAAGAAACGAGACGTTCTTCGTCCCATCATCGAAAAGGAGGCCTTGGCTTGGGCGGTAGGCATTGTCACCCCTGCTGAAATCGATGAAATCAATATCCTCAACGCCTCTTTCCTGGCTATGCATCGCGCCATCGACCAACTCGCCATCACTCCCCAACACTTGCTTATCGACGGCAACCGCTTCAAGCCCTACAAGAGCATCCCGCACACAACCATCATTAAAGGCGATGGGAAATACCTTTCCATTGCCGCTGCCTCGATATTGGCCAAAACGCATCGCGACGAATATATGCAACAACTGCATCGCGAATACCCCGTATACGATTGGAACAACAACAAAGGCTACCCCACAAAGAAGCACCGCACCGGCATTGAACAACACGGCATTACACCTTATCATAGAATGAGTTTTACATTATTGCAAGAAGACAAGCAACTGAAGTTGGCGTTTTGAGGGGGAGAGGAGATAATCTTATAAAAAGACTAATGAAGTAAACTACTGTAGTAGATCTTCAAACCTATTTTACCAATTCGGGAAACTTATTTAGCACGACACACAAGTCTATTCTGATTACAATTTATATGTATATATCCGTTCAAGCTGTGTTATCCGCGTGCCATTGTTTTACAATCACTTTGTCTATCCTCGCCCCGTCCATATCCACCACTTCCATTTCGAAGTTTTTCCAGGTGAGTGTTTCGCCTGCCTTAGGGATATGTTCCAATTCGTCGATAATCAGGCCGCCGAGGGTGTGGTATTCTTTGTCGGGAGAATAAATGTCGACCATTTTGAAGTAGCTTAGGAAGTTATAGAATGAGCATTGCCCGTCTATCAGGTAGCTGCCGTCTTTACGCTTCACGATTTCGGGTTCTTCGTCGGCCGTAGGTATTTCTCCTACTATGGCTTCCATGATGTCTTTTAGCGTAACGATGCCCTGCACGGCTCCAAACTCGTCGATAATAAGGGCAGAATGGTTGTGCGAAGTCTTCATTTCTTCCAATGCAGAGTAGACTTCCATGTTTTCGTAGAGATACTGTACAGGCTGTATTAGTTTGTGAATATCGAAGTCGGCATCGTCTATATGGTTGAAGATGTCTTTCAGGTAAACCATCCCCTCAACGTCATCCAAACTATCTTTGGCTGCGGGGAATTTGCTGAACGAGTTAGGGCCGATCAACTGCTTAATTTCGTCCTTGCTCATGCCTGTATCAATCCATACAATGTCGCGGCGCGGAGTCATAATCGAATCCAGGTCGCGGTCGCCCAAGGTAAAGACGCGCTCCATGATGTCCTGCTCCACTTGTTGCACCTCGCCCCCTTCGGTTCCTTCGCGTATCATGGTCTTGATCTCTTCTTCCGTAATTTTGCTTCCACCTTCTTTTATTCCGAACAGACTGAATATTAATGCCGTGCTTTTGGATAATACCCATACAAAGGGCTTGGCCAATAGCGATAGCCACTGCATGGGGCGGGCGATAAACTTCGATATCTTCTCGGCTGCGCTCAGTCCGATGCGCTTGGGCACCAATTCGCCGAAAACAATGGTGAGGTAAGTGACGATAATCACGATGGAAACCTTTGCTACCGTATAAGAGTAGGCGGGCGACATCCCCCAACCCTCTAATATGGGACTGAATTGGCCTGCCAACACATCGCCCGAGAACATACCGGTCAAGATGCCTATTAGGGTAATGCCCACTTGCACGGTCGAGAGGAAGTTGTCGGGGTTGTCCGACAGGTTTAGAACTGCCTTAGCGCTCTTATCGCCGCGCTTGGCATCGTTCTTCAAGCTGGTTTTGCGTGATGAGATAACTGCTATCTCCGACATAGAGAAGAGTCCGTTGAGTAGAATAAGACAAACAATAATTAATATATCCATATATTATAAGGAGTTGATAATTCTTACTACTTCGTCCACAAAAATGTAGGTATCCGTATCCAGATGACCTTTGCTTTTGTTGACTGTGTTTTTGCTTTTCCCGAGGCGTACAATCACCAGATCATAATCGGGTACTACCAATATCCGTTGCCCCAAGTGCCCCATCATCCCATAAAAAGACGGAGTATAGTCTTCATCTATCCAAATGGAATAACCGTATTTCTTAGGTTCATCTTTATCGAAGGCGTTGTAATTGGGAGTAGCCATCAGGTCGATAAACGCCGAGTCGAGCAGTTGGTCGCCGTTCCAGTTCCCTTTTTGTAGCATCAGTTGCCCCAGCTTGGCAAAGTCGCGCACATTGGAGTGGACGCAGCAGAACGACTTCTCTATCTTCCCGCTTACCGTCCACAGACCGTTATGTTCCATACCCATCGGCTTCCAGAACTCTTCCGACAGGTATTCGGCCAAACTCTTGCCCGTAGCCCGTTGCAACACGATAGCCAATAGCTGCGTATCGGCCGACGAGTACTTGAACTTGCCGCCGGGCTGATGATCGAAGTTACGTGCCAGCATTTGCTTCTCTATGTTCTTGCCGAAATAGGCTTTGGTGGTAGGGTTGAAGGGCGAATAGTAATCTTCCGTCCAGTTGAAGCCCGATGTCATAGACGACAGGTTGCCCACCGTGCATAAGCGGCCCAACGAGTCGTCGGCAAACTCGGGAATGAAGTCGACGATGGGTTGGTTGATGCTTTTGATGTAGCCTTGCTCTATGGCCTTGCCCAGCAGCAGAGTCGTAACCGATTTGGCCATCGAAAAGGAATTGGTGTGGCTCTCATCCGAATAGCCGTCCCAATATTCCTCGTAGAGCATCATGCCATCTAAGAAAATGCCGAAGCCGATGGATTCATAGTCCTCCAACTCGCTTCGCAAGACATCGCTCAGTTTAACTTTGCCATACGAGGGATGAAGTTCCCAATACTGGGACGCGCCTGCCTCGATTACATTGTTGTTGAAGTCGACATGGTCGTCGATATTAGTGGTCTTATATCCTTTCAGTATAGTCTTTTGCACTGCCGAAAACACATAGCCGTTGCCCGTGGCGTAAATCACAATCACGCCGATAAGTACTACGGCAAGCAATCCAAGCAATATTCTCCAAAGGATTTTCTTTCCCTTTTTCATAATGGTGTGTAATGATTAATGAAATACAAATATAAGGGATTTTGTGGAGATGGGGATGGGATAAATTGATTTTATCCACGAATTGCACGAATTTCTTCTCTGTTGTCATTGCGGGCTTGACCCGCAATCCCCTGATAATTATTTTGAGTGGAATTCCGCATCAAACATCAATAACGCGTTTATCTAAATTCGTGTAATTTGTGGACAAATAAAAATACACCTTTTCGCAGAATAGACTTGCACCCCAAGCGGAATAGACTTGCTCGGAGTGCTAAATAGGTTTGCTTAAGAAACGCCGAGCATTGCGTCGCTACAGCTTTATTTCGCTATCAGCAGATAATAGTTTTTCTTGCCTTTTTGGATTAATATATACTTATTTCCCAGCAAGTAGGATGAGTCGATGATGGTGTCGAACGCGGGGAGTTTTTCTTGATTGACGCTTACGCCTCCGCTCTGAACCATCTTGCGCATTTCGCCTTTGGAGGGAAAGACCGAGGTTTTTTCTGCCAGCAGGTCGACAGCCCTGATGCCTTGGTCTATATCTGTCCGGTTGATCTCAAACTGGGGGACGCCCTCGAAGACGGCCAGCAGCGTCTCTTCGTCCAACTTCCTCAAGGCTTCTGAAGTGGAGCCACCGAAGAGTATTTGCGAGGCTTCCACAGCCTGATTGTAGTCTTCTTCGGAATGCACCATGATGGTTACTTCCTTGGCCAGACGCTTTTGCAGGGGGCGCAAGTGGGGAGCCGCCTTCTGCTCGGCTACCAGTTCGTCTATCTCCTCTTTACTCAAGATGGTGAATATCTTGATGTATTTCTCGGCTTCCTCATCGCTCACGTTCAACCAGAACTGATAGAACTTATAGGGGCTGGTGTAGCGGCGATCGAGCCATACGTTGCCTGTCTCGGTCTTTCCGAATTTGCCTCCGTCTGCCTTGGTAATCAGGGGGCAGGTGAGTGCGAAGGCTTCTGCTCCCAACTTCTTACGGATAAGTTCGGTGCCCGTGGTGATGTTGCCCCACTGGTCGGACCCCCCCATCTGCAGGCGGCAGTTGTGGTTTTCGTACAGATAAAGGTAGTCGTATGCCTGGAGCAACTGGTAGGAGAACTCGGTGAACGACATGCCCACATTGGACTCGGAGCTGAGGCGCTTCTTCACCGAATCTTTCGACATCATATAGTTCACGGTGAGGTATTTCCCGATGTCGCGAATAAAGCCGAGGAAAGAATAGTCTTTCGTCCAGTCATAGTTATTGACCAAGATGGCCGCATTGGGTGCATCAGAGTCGAAATCGAGAAAGTTAGACAGCTGATTCTTAATCGCATTTTGGTTGTGGCGGAGCGTTTTCTCGTCCAGCAAGTTGCGCTCCTGCGACTTCATCGAGGGGTCGCCGATCATTCCCGTTGCCCCGCCCACCAAAGCGATGGGCCGATGACCTGCGCGTTGCAGGTGTTTCAGCATCATTACGCTTACCAGGTGGCCGATGTGCAATGAATCGGCAGTCGGGTCAATGCCAACGTAGGCCGATGAGAGTTCTTTCTGGAGTTGTTCCTCTGTCCCAGGCATGATATCGTGGATCATGCCGCGCCATTTCAGTTCTTCTACAAAATTCATCGAAGTAGTTATATTAATATTTTGAGGATGCAAAGATAAGAAAAGTAATTCAGAACAGTAAAAAGAGCAAACGAAATCATGATTTATTACGCTGTTTGAATAATTATCCTTATTTTTGCCTTTTCAAACCTGACAGCTTGTCATATTAGATTAGATAATCATGGACAATAAACAACAGCAAAGTAATATCCAAATTGAGCTAACGGATGAGGTAGCTCAGGGTACTTATTCCAACCTGGCGGTGATATCGCACTCGTCGTCGGAGTTTGTAATCGACTTTGTGCGCATGGTGCCGGGAGTGCCTAAAGCCAAAGTTAAATCGCGCATTATCCTTACGCCCGAACATGCCAAACGGCTGATGCTGGCCTTGATAGACAACGTGAAGAAATACGAGGTGCAAAACGGCGAAATAAAAATACAAAACAAAGGGTTCAATCCTCCTATCATCGGCCCTATCGGCGAAGCATAAATGGCAACTGCAGATATTCAGCAAGTAAAGCAACGCTTCGGGATCATAGGCAACAGTCCGCTACTCAACCGAGAAATAGAAAAGGCGCTACTGATTGCCCCCACCGACCTTACGGTACTTATTACCGGCGAGAGCGGTGTAGGCAAGGAGTCTTTTCCCCAAATCATTCATCAAAACTCGTCGCGCAAGCACGGCCCTTACATTGCCGTTAATTGCGGCGCCATTCCCGAAGGAACCATCGACTCCGAACTGTTCGGCCATGAGAAAGGCTCTTTCACGGGGGCTTTGTCAGACCGGAAAGGCTATTTTGAAGTGGCCAACAAAGGAACCATCTTTTTAGACGAAGTAGGCGAACTGCCCATGGCTACCCAAGCGCGACTGCTTCGTGTGCTGGAATACGGCGAGTTTATTAAGGTAGGCTCATCGCAGGTGCAGAAGACCGATGTACGTATCGTAGCCGCCACCAATGTAGACCTGCTTCGCGCCATCCAACACAATAAGTTCCGCGAAGACCTGTACTACCGGCTCAATACGGTGCCCATCAACATCCCGCCGCTACGCGACCGCCAGGAAGACATCTTTTTGCTCTTCCGCAAGTTTGCCGCCGACTTTGCCGAGAAATACCGGATGCCCGCCATCTACCTGACCGACGAAGCCAAAGAAGCGCTGATTAAGTATCGCTGGCCGGGCAATATACGCGAATTGAAAAACATTACCGAGCGGATGTCTATCATCGAACAGGAGCGCGAAATAACGGTGGATACGCTTAAAACCTACCTGATACATGCCGACTCGGAACAACTGCCCGTGCTCTTATCGCCCTACGGCGACGGCTATACCTTTAAGAACGAGCGCGAACTGCTCTATCGTATTATCTTTGACATGCAGCGCGACATCAACGAGTTGAAGCAACTGCTTCCGGGATTGATAAAAGAAACGCCCAAAGAGGCGGCCGTAAGCCTGAAACCGGCCATCACCGAATATACTCCCATAGAGAAAGAAGAGCCTGTACCTTACGCCGACGAAGTGAAAGAGGAAAAGGAAAGTGAGCCGGAGGCTAAGATTACGACTCCTTCGCTGGAAGAGGTAGAGATAGATATGATAAAAAAGGCGCTGGAGCGCAACAACGGCAAGCGCCGCAATGCAGCCCAAGAGTTGCAAATATCGGAACGAACCCTTTACCGGAAGATAAAAGAGTATGGCTTGGAATAGAAACAACGGAATAAAACTTGCCGTGCTGGTTTGCCTGATTTGGATCATCCCTTCCTGCTCCATCTCATACCGGTTTGATGGGGGAACGATAAACTACAACCTCACCAAGACCATTACCATAGAAGAGTTTCCCAATCGTGCCCCGGCAGTAAATCCGATGCTGTCGCAGATATTGTATCAAGAGTTGAACAACCGCTTTATCGAGCAGACCCGCCTTGTACCCGTAGACCGGGGAGGCGATATAGAAATCACCGGCGAGATTACCCAATACAGCACCCAGGATATGGGGGTGAAAGAAGACGCGCTGGCTTCCGTTACCCGCCTGAATATAAGCATACGGGTTCAGTACATCAACAATAAGGAACCCGACCAGGATGTAGACCAAACCTTCAGCGCATACCGGGAGTACGACAGCAACCGGATGCTCGATGAAGTGCAAGACGAACTGTGCCGGGAGATTTGCGGGGAATTGGTCGACAATATTTATAACGCCACCGTGGCTAACTGGTAAACTATGCGAGCCGAAGAGATCCTGAATCTGATACAAGAGAAGACCCCCTTTTCGTTGCAAAGCCTCAACGACTTGGAAGCCCTACTGGAAGAATATCCCTACTTTGCCGCCGCCCATCTCTTGTTCTTGCTTAACCTGAAGCAGGAGAAAGACGTGCGTTTGCCTGCCGAGCTAAGAAAAGCGGCCTGCTACCTGAACGACCGTAGCAAGTTGTTCTTCCTGATGGAGCAGGACTCCTTTCCGCCGCTGAGCGTCGCCTCGCTCGAAAAGAAAGAGCAAGTGTCTATCGAATCTCCCTTCGACCTAGTTGACTCTTTCCTATCGGGGAAAAGCGGAAAAGAAGAACCGGCAGAAGCCTCGGAGTTAGTAACGAAAGATTATATCTCTTATTTCCTGTCGCAGACCG
>DAIREI010000020.1:0-10456 GCA_036795675.1 Bacteroidales bacterium | reverse complement strand
CGAATGCAAAGAAAGACTAAATATTTTATATAAACTAATTATGAACATTTACTTACATAATTAGCAAATACTATTAGTTTTCGTTCCAAAACTCCCATGAAGCGTAGGCCTGCAAAAGCAACATTTCGAGTCCGTTGACTACGGTGGCGCTTCGTTCTTTGCCCTTCTTCATAAAAAGGGTTTCGTTGGGATTGTACAGCAAATCATAGAGCAAATGATCTTCCGTCAAGTACTCGTAGGGGATGGCCGGGCATTCGTCTACTTTGGGGTACATCCCTACCGGGGTAGTATTGACGATAATCTTGCTTAACGCCATAACTTCGGGCGAAAGGTCGTCGTAAGTGAGCAGGGCTTTGTCTTTATCCCGCGAAACTACCTGCGATTCTACTCCCAACTGTTTCAAGCCATAGAAGACGGCCTTGGAAGAGCCGCCCGTCCCCAATATCAGCGCACGAGTACGTCCTTCCAACATGGGTTCGATAGACTGCTTGAAGCCAATGATATCGGAGTTGTAGCCTATCAGCCGCAATTTGTTCTTCTTCCGGTCGAAGCGTATTACGTTTACGGCGCCTATCAATCGGACATTCTCGCTGAGGTCGTCAAGGTAAGGGATCACCTTTTCCTTATAGGGGATAGTTACATTCAGCCCTTTCAACGAAGGGTTATCTTTTATGACAGTCCTGAGCTGCTCGATGTTCGGAATCTCGAAGTTAACGTATTCGGCATCGGTATTCTCCGACCGGAACTTCGTATTGAAGAAGTCTTTGGAGAAGGAGTGCGACAGCGGATAGCCTATCAGCCCGTATTTGTCCATACCTTATTTATTTAGATAGGCCGTCACGTTATCTTTTATCCTATCGGAAATGTTGCCGGCATCGGCCTTTTGGAAAGTTTCGCCGGTGATCTTTTCATAGAGTTCGATGTAGCGTTCCGATACGCTTTCGCAATATTCGGGCGTCATCTCGGGGACTGCTTGTTCTTCTCTGCCTTGGAAACCATTGTCCATCAACCATTTTCTTACAAACTCTTTCGATAGTTGCTTCTGCTCTTCGCCTTTCTCAAATCGCTCTTCATAGCCCTCGGCATAGAAATAGCGGGAAGAGTCGGGTGTATGAATCTCGTCAATCAGGTATATCTTGCCGTCTTTCTTTCCGAACTCGTATTTGGTATCGACAAGGATAAGGCCTTTCCCGGCAGCGATTTCCGTACCGCGCCGGAACAAGGCATAAGTGTATTGTTCCAGTTGTTCGTAGTCTTCGCGCGATACCAATCCCTGGGCGATTATCTCTTCTTTCGAGATGTTTTCGTCATGCCCTTCATCGGCTTTGGTAGTGGGCGTAATAATAGGAGAAGGGAACTTTTGGTTCTCTTTCATCCCTTCAGGGAGGGGAACGCCGCACAATACACGCACGCCTTTTTTATATTCGCGCCACGCGCTTCCTGTAATGTAGCCGCGAATAACCATTTCTACCTTGAACGGTTCGCAACGAAGGCCTACCGTTACCATAGGGTCTGGCACAGCCAGTTTCCAATTGGGAACAATATCGGCGGTAACATCAAGGAACTTTGCCGCTATCTGATTCAATACTTGTCCCTTATAAGGTATCCCTTGCGGGAGAATTACATCGAAGGCCGAGATACGATCGGTAGCGATCATAACCAGCAAGTCGTTGTTGATGGTATATACATCGCGTACTTTGCCATGATACACCCGGGTTTGTCCGGGAAAATGATAATCGGTATGCATCAAGGCCGATTGTGCCGCCGGCTTGTTATTGTTTGACTCCATATTTATTTCTTCTTTCTTTTATTGCTAATTTCTTTCTATATTTATCACTTAATTTCTATCGTCTCTCCCAGGTACTTGGGTTGCTTATGGGTAATAAAGTCGATGAAGACTTTTACCCGGGCAAACTTCTCGCGCAGTTGGGTTTTCAACCCCGAGTAATGCTTTACGTCGCGAGCGTTGTAGCCGTAGACTTTCAGTCCGTAATGCCAAGCGATGTATACTGCCCGCTCGTTATGAAAGCGTTGCGATACTATGATAAACTCTTCCTGCCCGAATATCTCTCTCATCCTTACTACCGAGTCTAATGTGCGGAAGCCGGCATAATCGGCATAAATCGCTTTTGCGGGTACTCCGGCAGCTATCAAGTCGTTCTTCATCAGTTGGGGTTCATTGTAACCCTTCTTGTGGTTATCGCCACTCACTACCAGATACTTCACCTTCCCTTCTTTGTACAACTCGGCGGCCGCATCTATACGGTATTTGAAGTAGTAGTTGATGTTCCCGTTCGATAGGTACTTACTCGTTCCCAATACCAGACCCACTTTGGCAGATGGTATTTCCGCTACTTCATCGTATACGTAAGATCTTGTTTTAGATACAATAACCACATTGGCCAATATAATCAACAGCAGCACGATCACCGTAACGATTACAAAGGCCCACAACATCTTCTTTCGCATTCTTTTTTAGATTCTGTCCAATACTTTTATAATAAGGTCGTCGAACGAGTTCTTGTATTCGGTATTCATGTCGCCCGAATAGCGGCCGGCAATTATCAGGCAAAGGGTGAGGGCTTTATGTCCCATCAGCTTGGCCATGCCTGCCAAGGCTGCACTCTCCATCTCGTAGTTGAGGAACTTCTTGCCGTCGTACTCAAACGACTCCAATAGCTCGTTCTGTCCGGGATTGGTCAACCCCAGGCGTACATGCCTGCCTTGCGGCCCGTAAAAGCCCGAAGCCGAGCAGGTAATCCCTTTCACCATGTCGGGGGCGATGCGGTTGAGGAGGTCTTGATCGGAGTTGACGAAGTAAGGCGTAGCCAGGTAGGTGTTCCAACCCGTATGGGCGAGGAACTTCTCCGTCAGGTCGAAGTTGTTCTCGTCCTCTCCACCTTCGTAGAAGAAGAGCAGGCCGTCCATGCCCATAGCGGTTTCGGTAGCCACATACGTACCTATGGGCGCGAAAGGCTGCAAGCCTCCCGAGGTGCCGATACGTACAATATCCAACTGCCTGAACCGGGGTTTTACTTCGCGCTTCTCCAGGTTGATATTGGCCAGGGCGTCAAGTTCGGTCATCACAATATCCAGGTTGTCACAACCTATGCCGTGCGACAGCGCCGTAATGCGTTTACCTTTGTAACTACCCGTTATGGTGTGAAACTCGCGACTGTGTATCTCAAATTCGATACTGTCGAAATAGAAGGCGACTTTAGATACCCGTTCGGGGTCGCCCATCACTACCACTTTGTCCGCCAACTGGCTGGGATGCAAGTGGAGATGAAAAATTGACCCATCGTCGTTGATGGGCAATTGGTCGGGTGAAATTATTCTCATAATACTTTAATTTAGAGTGAAGAAGTAAGAACTAAGAGTGAAGAGCTGTCGCAATGCAACGTATTCTTCATTCTTAGTTCTTCACTCTTAGTTCTTCACTTTTATTTAAGCGGTTTATCCGTTCCTTTTGGGGGTTTTGCTATCGTATCCCTCATTTCGGTATCGGCTTGGATGTTCTGCATACGGTAGTAGTCCATCACGCCGAGGTTGCCGCTGCGGAAGGCTTCTGCCATCGCTTTTGGCACTTCGGCTTCTGCCTCTATTACCTTGGCGCGGGCTTCTTGTGCCTTTGCCTTCATTTCTTGTTCGAGGGCTACAGCCATAGCGCGACGCTCTTCGGCACGGGCTTGGGCAATATTCTTATCCGCTTGCGCCTGATCCATTTGCAGCTCGGCGCCAATGTTCTTACCTATATCTATATCCGCAATATCGATAGAAAGAATTTCGAAAGCCGTACCGGCATCCAGCCCTTTCTTTAATACTACTTTGGAGATGCTATCGGGAGTTTCCAATACTTCGGCATGGGTTTCCGCCGCTCCGATAGAAGCAATAATTCCCTCGCCTACGCGGGCGATAATAGTTTCCTCACCGGCTCCACCAACCAATTGCCTGATGTTTGCGCGAACGGTTATACGGGCTCTTACCAAAAGCTGGATACCGTTCTTAGCCACAGCGGCATTAGACGGGGTATCGATCACTTTGGGGTTTACCGACATCTGTACGGCGTTGAACACATCGCGACCGGCCAGGTCGATAGCGGTAGCCATCTGGAAGTTGAGGTCGATATTGGCTTTTTCGGCCGATACCAGGGCATGAACTACGCGCTCTACGTGTCCGCCTGCCAAATAGTGGGCTTCCAGTTGATCGCGTGTAATGTTTTTCAATCCGGCTTTGTGCGCCTCAATCATCGCATTAACGATTACTGGGGGCGGCACCTTCCTCAATCGCATGAGGAATAGCTGTACTAACGAGATATGCACTCCCGATGCTTTGGCGGTAATCCACAAAACAAACGGCACGTAATAAAAGAAAATTGACAGGAAAATAATCAGCGCGACTATTATCACAATCCAAAGTAATACACCTGCGTCCATAAAAATAAAGTTATTTAGTTTTAACAATTAATTGGTTCTTAGTCACTTTTACTACCTCTACGGCAGCATCTTCGTCGATGAACTCGCCCAGCGAGCGGGCTTCCATCACAATGTCGTTCACCCTTACCTTGCCTACGGGGTTGAGGCGCGAAATGGTTATGCCTTCATCGCCGGGGTGGATGTGAGCCGAGTCGCCACTATCTACCGTAGAGTCGATATTGGTTTTCAGCCCTATCACATTCAGGGTTTTCGATTTAACAAAATAAACAAAGAGGAAGGCCAGCACTGCCAAGGCCGCCACCAGCGTAATCACTCCCGCCTCGGCACCTATACGCGCAAAGGCATACCATACCGAGCCTACCAGACTTAGCCCCCCGAATATAGCGGCTACGGTTACGCCGGGGATGAGGAATATCTCGGCCAATATAAGCAGAATCCCTACTATCCCTAATACTACTACTATTACAATGTCCATCCCGTATTGAATTATGAATTATTAATTATTAATTATGAATTAGCCGTTAGCCATTAGCTGTTAGCTGTTAGTAATTGCGCATCACGGCCTATCAGCTAAAGGCTATCGGCTAATAGCTATTTAGTTCTTAGTTCTTATCTCCCTTATCTCCAGGTTACGCACCTCGGTTTCCATACGTACGCGTTGTTTTTGCAGGGTGAGCAGCTTATGCTCGTTCTCTTCAATGCCGGTTTTCATCCCGGCTTTGCCTTCGGCCGATGCGCGCGAATATTCTTTGCGCTGCGCGTCCAGCTCAGCTTCTGTATAGCCGATGTTGGTATCTAAGCTTTGCAGTTGCCTAAACTGTTGCCGGGCCGCCGTGCTTACAAAGTCGTCTAACGTATGGTATATGATGTTGTCGTTTATAACAAAGGTGAAGTCGTAGCCCTTTGTTTTCCGTTCGTCGCGTATAAAGTCTTTTACCTGTTGTATATAGTTGTTGTAATACGAGCGGTTTTCTTGCCAGCTATCGCGAATATCGTATATGCGGGCACGCTTGGCCAGGTAGTCCGGGTCGTCTGAGTCGATGGGCTTTACCGATGCGTTGGGGATGTAGGTGTACACCACCACTTGGCCTTCGGGCATGAAGCGGTCGGTGGCAAAGAAACCGATGTTGTTCACCTCGTCTATAGCCAGCATGTAATCGTTGTAGGGCGAGTTGAAGGGCATCCCCAATTGCGTGGGGGCGAGGTAAGCATCGCCGGCCGAGTTGTAGCGGCTTACAAAGAGGTCGTATCCGCCCAGCGAGCCGTGCCCTGTGGATGCGAAGTAAAGCGTAATCCCGTCGGGCATTACAAAGGGAAAGGCATAACCGGCGCCGGCTTCGTAGGGCAGGTTGAGCAGGGCGCGGTCGTCCCACTGGCCTTCATATTCCAACTCGGAGTAGATACGGCCGTATCCTTCCTTATTCTCGCGGCTAAAGTAGCGCTTATCGCCCAGTTGGTTAATGTAATAGAGCTGCCCGTTTTCTTCTTCCAGGTAGCCGGCTTCGGAGCTGATGAAGTAGGCCTGGAGGAACCGGGCTTTGTCTACTATCAGGCTGTCGATAATTTGCACATCTTCGCAATGGCGGAGCATACGGGCGCCCTTCTCGTATTTCTCAATCAGGGGCGATAAGGCTTCGGCCTCGTCGGCCTTACGCGCTTTGGTAAGGCGGGTAGCGAGGTTTTGGCAAAGCTCTATCGCTTTATCAAACTCATAATTAAGATACAAGCTATCGGCCTCGTCCGTTGTCTGCGAACGAATTACGCTTGATGCAAGCAAAAATATAAGTAGTAATGTAGCGCGATACTTCATTGTTAGAAATTAATCCATCCCAAAGGTAAGAAATAATTATGGATTATGAGTGATGAATTATGAATTTTGTTGTTATAGCCTATATATCCAAACCAAAATACACACTATCCGATTATGAAAACTAATATTTGTTTGTATGTGAAAACATACCCCGAAATTGTATCGGAAGCACGTATGGAAAGCCCCGAGATTAGGATTCCGCAACTTCCCGACGAAGAGTTTATCTTGATAAACGAATCGTTTTCGGCCATTCATCCCGTATTGCGCCTGTTGATTTATTTGGACGAGCATTCGCACCGAAAGCATTATTTATCCGATGCGATTATCCGATGCGGAACGCACAAACGGGCTTTTTGTCAAAATTTCAGGCAGGCTACCGGCACATCGTTTGCCCAATACATGCTGCGCTTACGGCTCCATAAGGCTGCATTCCTCTTTCTTAACAGCACTTACACTTCGTTTGACGTGTCGTGTATCAGCGGCTTCGATACGTTCTCTTGCTTTCGCAAATATTTTACCTTGTATTACGGTCAATCGCCCGGCCTATATAAAAAGGCGCCGATTTAGGCACTTTCATCCCGCAAGGGGCAATTATATTTGTACCGAGTTTAACCACTAAAAAGAAAACGATTATGTATTACGTAGTTCAAAGCAGAAAGAATCCGCGCGATCCCCAGATTCCTCCTAAGTATTATCTTATTGCCCGCAGTATTGAGAACATAGGCTTAGAGGCGATTACGGAAGAGATTGCGCTGGCCACTTCACTTACGCGTGGCGATGTAGACAACACCATCAAGAGCTTGCTCGACATTATTCCCAAGTATTTGAAAATGGGATTCAATGTCAACCTGGGCGAATTTGGGTCGTACCGGCTTACCATGCGTAGCGAAGGCTCCGACGAATCGGACGAGGCTGTCCCGGCCAAAGTAACCCACATCAGGCCTGTTTTCACCCCCAGCCCCAAGCTGCGCAAGGAGATAAGCGATGCCCCGGTACATAAGTATCCCGACATTTGAGCCGGTAGCGCCGTACTTATCTGATGCTAAAGCCTAATCTTTCTACAAGAGAGATTAGGCTTTTCTTATAGTATGAATAGGGCTTGCCGGTAGAAACATTGCCTTTAACACGATGTTAACCATAGGTTAACACGGTGTTAACCCTATTCTTGTTCGGGGCAAGAATAAGGCTTGCATCGGGCTAAGCCTATTGGTCTGAGAACAATCAATAAGGGATTGATAATTAAACGATAAGGATTAGAAGCAAACCATCGGGGGCTAACGACTGATAGTGCTGTCCCACTCTATCGGGGCATTATACGATTGCTGATTTAACATTACAGGCTCTTTATCGAGCCAATAAAGATTAATTATTTAACAATTAGGGGGATAATGTTAAAATAGCGGGGATTAAAGGGCAAATCCGCGTTGCCTCATGGCCTCGAAGGTGATGACGGCGGTAGAGACCGATACGTTGAGCGAATCGATAGCGCCCCGCATGGGAATCTTGATGCGACTGTCGGCCCGGGTGAGCCAAAAAGGGGTGAGGCCGTCGGCTTCGGTTCCCATCACAATGGCGGTGGGGGTGGTGTAGTCGACCTGATGATACCGGTGGTCGGCTTCAAGCTCGGCGGCATAGGAGCGGATATGCTTCTTGTGCAGGAAAGCGAGGGCTTCTTCGTTTGAGCAAACCGCAACGGGAACGGTAAAGAGGCAGCCTACGCCGGAGCGCACCACGTTGGGGTTGTACAGATCGGTATGGGGGTCGCACACGATGAGGGCATCTACTGCGGCGGCATCGGCGGTGCGGAGGATGGCGCCGAGGTTTCCGGGCTTCTCTACGGCCTCGAGGATGATGAGAAAAGGATTATCGGGCAACGATAAATCGCTTAGCTTATGCGCCTTGGGGCGGGCAAGCGCTACTATGCCGTCCGAGCCTTCGCGGTAGGCAATCTTGCCGAATACGGCTTCGCTTACCTCGTAAGTGCGCCCGGTATTTATACGCTCGGGCAAGCTGGGATAGTCTGATTTCTCGTACAACGGCGTATATATATATAAGGAGTGAATAGCGTATCCGCCGGCCAGGGCAAGGCTCAGTTCGCGCCCTCCCTCGATAAGGAAGAGGCCTTGCTCTTTGCGCTCACTTGCTTTCGAGCGCAGCTTTACCAGGTTCTTTATGTTATTGTTCTGTAGGCTTGTTATTCTCTCCATGCTCTTTCTTTAGCTCGTAGTCTTTTATGAAGATAATATACACTTGCAATACCGCCGAGATGAGGAGAAACATAAACCACTCATTGCTTCCCTTAAACATGAAATAGGAGGAGAGCGGGAGCAGCACGGCGGCGATAACCTGCTGTATGTTAAGGCGCTTCAAGCGGAGGTTGTCGCCCTTATACGTGCCGGTGAGCAGGGCAATGGCTACGCCTGCGCTTGTAACGGCAAAAACGTAGGGGCTGTACAGTTTATCGAAGATGAAAGTAGTGGCCGATATTACCATAAATACCGAGCAGATGTAGTACATGTAGTCGCGTGCTTTGTCGCTCATGGGGTATGATCAGTTGTCTTTGATGATGAAAACTTCTTCGCCCGGCTTTACCATCAGCAGCTCTTCGCGGGCGTACTTTTCCAGCGCTTCGTCGTCGGTACGCAGGGCTTCTATCTCTTGTTTCCCTTGCTCGTTAAGCTGCTTGTATTGCTCTATGTCTTGCTTCAGCCGGCTTATCTCCTTATCGTGCTTGTAGCGGTCGACAAGGGTGTATTCTCCTATCAAAAAGGTAACTACAACAAAGATTATAGTGGCTACCCAGTACTTATTGAACGACATAGCGTGTTTCTTTATATATTCGATGCTGTTTTTCATAAAGCGTCTTTTGCGCAAAAGTAACACTTTTAATTGAAAAAAGTATTACTTTTGCAAGAATAAAACCCGAACACGTATGGACAACTATATCGTCTCTGCCCGAAAGTACAGGCCGGGCAATTTCCGGTCGGTAGTGGGACAGAACTCATTGACTACCACACTAAAGAACGCCATAGTAAACAACAAGCTGGCTCATGCCTATCTCTTCTGCGGCCCTCGCGGAGTGGGCAAGACGACTTGTGCCCGTATCTTTGCCAAATCTATCAACTGCCTCAATCCCAAGCCCGACGGAGAGCCTTGCAACGAGTGCGAATCGTGCAGCTCGTTCAACGAGAGCCGATCGTACAACATACACGAACTCGATGCCGCATCAAACAACAGTGTGGAAGATATCCGCTCCCTTACCGAGCAGGTGAGGATACCGCCGCAGTTGGGCAAATATAAGGTCTACATCATCGACGAGGTTCACATGCTATCGGCGCAGGCTTTCAACGCTTTCCTCAAAACCCTGGAAGAGCCGCCCCATTACGCTATTTTCATCTTGGCTACTACCGAAAAGCACAAGATAATACCCACCATCCTGTCGCGCTGCCAGATTTACGACTTCAACCGCATAGGGAATAACGATATTGTCGATTACCTGGCCTACGTAGCCGGCGAGGAGAACGTACCGGCCGAGCGTGAGGCCTTGAGCGTGATTGCCCAAAAGGCCGATGGTGGAATGCGCGACGCTTTGTCTATCTTCGACCAGATTGTGAGCTTCTCGCAAGGCAACATCACCTATAAGTCGGTTATCGATAACCTCAACGTGCTGGATTACGAATACTACTTTTCATTGACCGATGCGATACTGCAAGGCGATGTGCCCCAAGCGCTGCTGCTCTTCGACGAGGTGCTGAACAAGGGCTTTGACGGACAACGTTTTGTATCGGGACTGGCCGACTTCTTTCGCGACCTGCTGGTATGCAAAGACCCGCGCACGGCAGGCCTGTTCGAGGTGAGCGACGCCGCCAGGGAGAAGTACAGCCAATACGCCGCCAAATGCAGCAACCCCATGCTTTATAAAGCCCTTGACCTGACCGTGGAGTGCGACCTCAACTACAAGGCAAGCAAGAACAAACGCCTGATGGTAGAACTGCTGCTTATCCGCCTTTGCCAACTCAATACCAATCCGCAGGGAGAGGAGGATAAAAAAAAAACAGCCATTGAGCCGATAACTCCGGCCAAACCTGAACCGCCTGAACCGGTAAAAGCAGCGCCACCCACGCCGCAACCTCGTGCAGAGGCAAAGCCGGCGTCTACTCCTGCTCCCGCTCCGCCGCCGCCGGCAGAGAAAGCGGCTGCGCCCAAGATA
>DAIREI010000019.1:0-10655 GCA_036795675.1 Bacteroidales bacterium | reverse complement strand
CATCAATAAAAATGGAAGAGCGGCTGGTCATGTCTTTGGGTAAGGTGATATTCCACAGGGCATTCCCATGAAAATCGAGACAGATGAAATTCTCTCTTCCTGCGTAGTAGAGGCGTTCTTCGTCTTCTATCAGTACATTCGAATTGATGCCAAAGGTAACGTCGGGGTTTGTTCTTACACTACCGTATCCTGTAAGTATTGCCGAGGCGACTCCCAAGAGACCGCTAACCACTACAGAGGTATAATTGTTGCTGTGAGTAGAGATTTCGTATTCCCAACCGTTTCCGTGAACGATATTCAAACTGGATAATCCCGAGCCGTGCACCAACAATGTAGTGTCGGTAAGATTCATTGTGTTCCAATCATGCGGATTCTTCATCTTCCGTTTCCAGATACTTTTTCCATTCTGCATATTGAAACCTTCCAGGTTGTTGGAGTTGCCCCTTGTTCCAATTCCCACTTGTCCTGACGGATGTACATAGAATAATGAAGCCTTTATTTTCCATAGGTCTTTGCCATCGTCGAGGTTGACCTGTGTAGTGCCGCCATTGGTGTATTTCAATAATTTGTCGTAGAAATAGCTGTACCCCTCTTTTTCAAAATTAATGGGCTTTCCCCATTTTACGGCTTTATTGGCATAGTCGTAAATAACAAGATTACCTTTCTTTTTCAATCGGTCTTTCTTGTCTACGCCTCTCAGTTGTACCAGCATAATTTGCTTATCGGGGTTTACTGTAATATCTTCCACTCTTTCGGGGAAAGTATATTCTAAGGCATAAATAGATTCTTTAGTAATTGGATTTTCTCCAATTACTATTTCATTAAGAGGAACGGAATTATTCTCTTGCGAATAAGCAAAAAGACATAATAAAGTTAACAGTAGTAAGTTAAGCGTTCTTTTCATCGTTAGTTATAATTATGGATAAATAATACGATGCAAATATACGCAAATAATTATATCAATGCCAACTCCAGCACCTCCTTTATGTCTTCTACGTAATGGAAACTCAATCCTTTGACGTACATTTCGGGGATGTCTTCAATGTGTTTCTGATTCTCCTTGCAAAGTATTATTTCTTTGATGCCGGCACGTTTGGCTGCCAGTATCTTCTCTTTTATCCCGCCTACAGGCAATACCTTGCCGCGTAGCGTGATTTCGCCGGTCATGGCTATGCCCGCTTTTACTTTGCGTTTGGTAAGCGACGATACCAGCGAAGTGGCCATGGTAATACCGGCCGAGGGTCCGTCTTTGGGGATGGCTCCTTCGGGTACGTGAAGGTGGATGTTGTGTGTGGCCAAAGCTTCGTCGTCTATGTTCAACTCTCCGGTATGCGATTTGATGTATTCCAAGGCCAATATGGCCGATTCCTTCATCACGTCGCCCAGGTTTCCGGTCAGCGATAGTTTGGCATCTTTGCCTTTGCTAAGGCTCGATTCGATAAGCAATATCTCGCCCCCTACGGCTGTCCAGGCCAAGCCGGTTACTACGCCGGTGTAGGCGGTGTTGTCCGATATTTCTTTCGAGTATTCCGATATGCCCAGAAACTCTTTCAGGTCGCTTACCTGCAACTTATGCGGATACTCTTTCTCTTCGGCGATGGCGCGGGCGGCCTTACGAACCACCTTGGCCAGCTTCTTGCTTAGTTCGCGTACACCCGATTCGCGGGTATAGTTCTCGATTATTGCCTCCAGGGTCTTTTTGGGTATGTCGAACTGCTTCTTCAGCACACCATGGTTCTTTAGTTGCATCGGCAACAGGTGTTTGCGGGCAATCTCTACTTTCTCTTCCATAATATAGCCGCTCACGTAGATGACTTCCATCCGGTCGAGCAGGGGTTGCGATACGGTGTTCAGCGTATTGGCCGTGGCTATGAAGAGGACTTTCGACAGGTCGAAGTCCATATCGAGGTAGTTGTCGTGGAAAGCAAAGTTTTGTTCGGGGTCGAGCACTTCCAGCAGGGCTGCGCTCGGGTCGCCCTTGTAGTCTTGTCCTACTTTATCTATCTCGTCCAATATCATTACCGGATTAGACGAACCGGCTTTCTGTATGCCTTGGATGATACGGCCGGGCATGGCGCCGATATAGGTGCGGCGGTGTCCGCGTATTTCGGCTTCGTCGTGCAAACCGCCCAGCGACATCCGCATGTACTTACGGCTCAGGGCTTCGGCTATACTCTTGCCCAGCGAAGTTTTACCCACTCCCGGAGGGCCTACCAAGCAGATGATTGGCGACTTCATATCGCCCTTAAGCTTCAGTACCGCTAAGTAATCGAGGATACGGTCTTTCACTTTATCCAGGCCGAAATGGTCGCGGTTGAGTACCTTCATGGCGCGGGTCAAGTCGAAATTATCTTCGGTATAAGAGTTCCACGGCAGGGCAATCACCGTATGGAGATAAGACAGTTGGGTAGAATATTCGGGTGAATGGGGGTGAAGCCTTTCCAGCTTCTTCAGTTCTTTATTGAAGTATTCCCGTTGTTCGGGCGTGAATTTTACCTTCTCGGCTTTCTCCTTTATCTCGTTCAGTTCAATGCCGGGATTATCGCCGCCCAAGGCTTCCTGTATATTCCTCATCTCTTGTTGGAGGAAATATTCACGTTGTTGTTTCTCTATGTCTACCTGAGTCTTACGGCGGATAGAGTCTTTTATCTCCAGCAGTTGAAGTTCGTGCTCAATCAAAGAAAGCAGTTTGCTGTAGCGTTCTTTCAGGTCGTCGCAGGCCAGCACTTCCTCCTTCTTTTCCATGTTTGCATCCACCGTAGTGAAGGCCACATTGGTGATATACACGTAATCTCTCGACCGCTTCAGCGCATCGAGCATGAAATCGGGAAGCCCCAACTTGGCCGAAACCATTTCTATGGTCTTGTCTTTGATGGTCTTCATCAGCTCCCGGTACTCTTTGTCGGTCTTGGGAGGAACGATAGTTTCGCATAAACTGAAACGTCCTTGCAAGTAAGGCTCCTGAATGGTTATTTCGTCCAACCTGACGCGTCCTTCGCCCACCACCAACACGGTGGTATTGTCTTCATCCTCCTTCATCACGTTCATGATTTGGGCAACCAACCCCACGGGATACAAATCATCCATCTGCGGGTCGTCTACCGTAGCGTCTTTTTGGCAGAATATGCCAATGAGGCTATCTTTCCGGTTGGCATCTTTAACCAACTTGAGCGATTTAGAACGTCCGATGTTTACCGGTGTAGGCACGCCGGGAAGGAAGAGCATATTCTTCAAAGGCAGAATGGGCAGCTCAGTACCCACAGCATCAAGGTTTACAGGTTTTCTTTCTATCACTATTTCCATTTCAGGCAGTATCATTATTATTTAGTTTTAACATGATTATAACGTTTCTTGTGCAATATTCATGCCAAAGAAGTATAGCGATTCGTATTGTAGAAACAAAAATAATATGTACTTTCGCACTTTGAAAAGCAAGAAACGACGATATGGGATGTTTTAGTAAAAAAATAGTCGCTTATACTGTTCTTTTATTACTAATAGTAATTAATACTTATCCTGCTTTAGCTCAAGGAAGATACTTTATCCCTCAAAGAAGACATCATCATACCATTGCCGAAAAAGTGAAGCACGCGGTAGACACCATGAGTTTCGATACCACCAATGCAAGTATTAATCCTTACCTGCTGCCACCTATATTTCCTGAGAAATTTTTATTTAAGACCACAATAGACAATCCTCCCGTAATCAATGAGAAAGAACAGGAATTCCCGAGTCTTTCGTACCAATCATTGGAGTTTTCTACCCCTACGGTTATTGATAGTATGCGATTGGATGCTTTTCGCGATTACGTTGTTCACCATCCCGAAAGGATGCGCTATACAAACTCCTATATTAAAGAAATAGAACCGCTTGAGCCCGAACTTGAAACCAATATCTTTCGTGAAATATTCGGCGTGGAAGTTGATGCCGATTATGGGGCAGTCGACCCGATTCAACGTATTATGCCGAAAATACGCTATTGGTTTACCGACGGTAGCAGTTTGATACAGTTCTCGCAGAACTATATCTCCGACAATTGGTACAAAGGAGGAACAGGAAACCTGAACCTTATTAGCGTACAGAAAGTATCGGCCAATTATCATAAGGATAAAATTAAGTTTAATAATACGCTGGAGTGGCGGTTGAGTTTCTATACCAATCCCTCGAAAGATGATTCGCTGGGTTTCAGGATAGGAGAGGACTTGATTCGTACCTACAGCGACTTTGGGTTGAAAGCCATCCGCAATTGGTCTTATTCTACCAACCTTGAAATAAAAACTCAGTTGTTCCGAAACCGCAACAAGGAAAACAACGAGTTGGTATCGGCTCCTCTTGCTCCTCTGTACATCAATATGGGTATTTTGGGGATGAAGTATTCGCTCGATAAATCGTATAAAAATAATAAGTACAAAAAACTGAAACTGTCGGCCGATATATCGCCCTTCTCCGCTCAATATATTTATGTGGGAAATAAAGAAGTAAACCCATCGCGCTATGGTTTGGAAGACGGAAAGCGACACCGTTGGGATTTGGGGTCTACCATCAATGCAAGTATATCCATGAGCTTTAACCGGCAGATTAGTTTCAACTCGCGCTTTAAGTACTTCACCAGCTACGATAAGGTGATAATGGAATCGGAAAACGAACTGAACCTGGCTCTAAGCCGCTTCTTCTCCACCCGCTTCTATGTCTATGTCCGCTTCGATGATTCTACACCCGACACCCGCATCGACGATTTGGGCTACTTTCAGTTGAACGAAGTATTCAGCTTCGGATTTAACTACAAATGGTAGAATATTCTTAACTCTTAGTTCTTAACTCATAACTCCCATGAAACGCCTCGCTTCCCATTACATCTATTTCTCGCCCGAACACTACTATAAGCAGCATTATATTGAGCTTACTGCCGATAATCGACTTGTAGGAATACACCCGTTGACGCACGAAACGGCAAATACGGAGTTTTACAACGGTGTATTAATCGTGAAAGAAGCGGGCGAAGACGAGCCTGTAGAAGTGTATCATTTACCGACTCCCGATTTGTCGGCGGCGGAACTCTGCGCAAGTAACGGCGGTGGCGACAGCCACATTAAGCGACTCTGTTGACTCCTCTCCAGGCGGATAGCCGGGTATGTAAAGCCTTTTATTGATAAACGGCTCTATGGCATAAGATATGCCTTGCCCCTCATTGCCCATAACAATAAGGCCGGTATCCGCCAGTTCTTCGGTATAAATGTTTTTCCCGGCGAGGAAGGTTCCATAAACGGGGAGTTGGCAACTACTTAGAAACTCTTCCAATGGTAAATAATGTACTTTCACACGAGCCAAGGCGCCCATGGTAGCCTGTACGGTTTTGGGGTTGTAGCAGTCGGCAGTATCGGGTGAGCAGATTATATTTCGGATGCCGAACCAACCGGCGATGCGTATAATCGTACCCATGTTGCCCGGGTCTTGTATGCTGTCGAGCACAAGGCTAAGCTCATTCGTCAGTTCTTCTTTGTCTAACCGGTAAGCAGGCTGCCTGAATACGGCAATCACGTCTTGGGGATGTTGCAGCAGGCTGCTTCGCTCTATCTCATCGCCCGTTACCACAATTAATTCCTTTGCCTTTATATCGCCTTGGGTAGCCAACCACGCCGGTTTGGCCACCAGCACTTCGCATTGGAAGTAGGGCAGCATATCGGCCACCAGCTTATTCCCCTCGGCCAGAAAGCAACCCGATTCGTTGCGATACTTCTTCTTATCGAGCGATTTGATGAACTTTATTTGATTTTTGCTCAACATACTTATTGTTTGGTGTTTATATTAAATATCCTTGCTTGTGACAACCCGCCGGCAAAGTTTTGACAACAGGCGGTAAAAGTTTTGCCAATAGGGTGTAAGTGCTCTGCCAATAGGGTGTAAAAGTTTTGCCAATAGGGTGTAAAAGTTTTGCCAATAGGCAGTAAAAGTATTTAATAACTTTTCCTTCTCTTTTCTGTCATTTCCCGTCTCCTTGTTCCTATCTCCTTTTTTCTTTTTATCTTTGTGGCACAAAAATAACAATATTTATCGTGTTAGCAAGTATACGGCCGTTTCGATACCTAATAATACTCCTTGCCTTGGCGGGATTGTACTCATGCAGCACAACCAAATATGTACCCGAAGGAAAGTATTTGCTCGATAAAGTAAAAATAAAATCCGATGTTCCCGATAACAACTCGGCCGACCTGAAACCTTATATCCGTCAACTCCCCAACTTTAAGATGCTGGGCTTGAATAAGACCCGGCTTCAAATCTACAGCCTATCGGGCAGCGACTCTACCAAATGGATTAATCGTTTCTTGAAGAACATGGGAGAGGCTCCGGTTATATTCGACCCTCAATTGGTAGAAAAATCGGATGTTGAACTGCAAAAACTACTCATTAATAAAGGCTACCTCGATGTAGAAGTATCATCCGATATAAATCTTCATGATAAAAAAGTCGATGTTACGTACACGGTAACAGGCAATGAACCCTACCGTATCAAGAACCTGGCAATAGAGGCAAAAGAACCGCATATAAAAGAAGAAGTGTTCGGCGATGACGGACATCCTTCCGAGGTGATTCGCTGGGAACCTTCGCGGCTTCGCACATCGTATATAAAAGACGATATGCTTTTCGACAGGTCGGTTTTAGATAATGAGCGAGACCGTATCGTTGCCCTGATGCGCAACAGGGGCTATTTCCGCTTCGAGAAGAACAGCATCCGTTACGAAGCCGATACTACATCGCTCGATCATGGCGTAGACTTAAAAATGTTGCTGAATAATGCCCGGATTACAACGCCCGACGGGGAAGAAATAGAAACGCCGCATCACCGGTATTATATCGATAATGTGGCGGTTTACCTCGATTACGACCCGCTTAAATACGCTACGGTGAATGACTACCCTAAGGGAGATAGCGTGCTGTACAAGGGCTATACCTTCTATTATCCCGGCAATTCCCCCTCGCTCAAACCCTCTTTGTTGGTAGATAACTGCTTCATGATTCCCGGATACCGTTATTCGGCGATAGGGGAGGGCATGACCTACTCTTCGTTTGCTTCGCTGAGCGCCCTGAGTAATGTGCATATTCAATACGAGGAAAGGATCGAAGGCGATTCGGCTCGGCTCGATTGTGCCATCCTGGCCATCCCCGGAAAGAAACAATCAATCTCATTCTCGGTAGAAGGAACCAATACGTCGGGCGACTTGGGTGTTGCCGTAGCGACGAATTATACCCACCGCAACCTCTTCAGAGGCGCCGAAACCATCCACCTGCGGGTAAGGGGCGCTTACGAAGCCTTGTCAAACTCCAATTCTAAATTGGCCAACCCGTATTGGGAGTTGGGCGCCGAAGCCTCCATCACCTTTCCCAAATTTATCCTTCCTTTCGTGGGGCAAGATTTCAGGAGGAGAATGCGTACTTCTACCGAATTTTCGCTGATATACAACTATCAAACCCGCCCCGAGTACGACCGTACGCTGCTATCGGGCGGCTTGAGTTACCTGTGGCACGCACGCAACAGAACAAACCGGCATCATAAGTTCGACTTGGTAGACGTTAACTACGTTTACCTGCCTCGTATCGATTCGGTCTTCCTCGATAATCTTCCGCCCAGCGCAGAACTGTTCGGCTATAAAAATCAATTTATTGTGGGGATGAGCTATTCTTACTACAACTCTACTTTCGATCCCTTGCAAAAGCAGAAATCGGCGAGTTCGCTTCGCTTCTCCGTCGAGTCGGCGGGTAACTTGTTATACGGTATCAGCGAGATTCTCAACCGTAACAAGGATGAATTCGGTTCGTATAAATTGTTCAATACCTACTTTGCCCAATTTGTCAAAGCCGACTTCGATTATGCCCGAACAGTTGTTATCGACCGCCAAAATACGCTCGCCTTCCGTATAGGCGGGGGGATAGGCTTTCCGTACGGCAATTCGGAATACCTGCCTTTCGAGAAGCGCTACTATTCCGGAGGAGCCAATAGCGTAAGAGCCTGGTCGGTTCGCGAATTGGGGCCGGGTAAGTACGTCCCCAATGCAGCCACTACCTTCTTCAATCAGTCGGGCGACGTAAAACTCGACCTGAATATTGAATACCGTGCCAAGCTGTTCTGGAAGTTTGAAGGAGCTGCTTTTATCGATGCGGGAAATATCTGGACAATAAAAGATTACGAAGGACAAGAGGGAGGACAATTCAAGCTCGACTCCTTTTATAAACAGATAGCCCTGGGTTACGGCTTGGGCATACGTCTCGACTTCAACTATTTCCTTGTCCGTTTCGATTGGGGATGGAAGGCTTACAATCCCGCCAAACGAGGTAAAGACGCCTGGACGATATTACGCCCCAACTTCGGTGAGAACTTCGCTTGGCATATCGCCGTCGGTTACCCATTCTAACAAAAGAGGCCATCCATCGCGGACAGCCTCTCTCTCTCACTATGAACTATCTTTATTTTTCCCAGCCATGCAATAGATGACTGTTAATAAAGATTTTACTTTTAGATGTTGAAGTTACTGTTATGATTATTTCATCAATGATGGCGCCATTGGCGTCTGAGATTACGGTGATGGTAGCTTCGCCCGGCCCTACTGCCCTAACCAGTCCGTTTTGGTCTACCGCGGCTACATTATCATCGCTACTGCTCCAGGTTACAGCCTGATTGGTGGCATTAGCAGGAGTGAAGGTAACATTGAGTTGCAATGTGCCTCCGCTTGAGAGCGAAGCCGATTCGCCTTCATCAATGGTAATATCTATTACTTCCACCTCGATCGCCGATACTGTTACGATACAAGCGTTTTGGAAACTTCCTTCTTCGGTAGTAACCGTAATGGTTGCTTCGCCTACTCCTGTTGCTGTAACAAATCCACTGTCGCTTACAGTGGCAATAGAGGTGCTGCTGCTCGACCAAGATACATTCTTGTTATCGGCATCGAGAGGTTGTACTGTAGCAACGAGCTGTCTTGTGCCGCCCGTTACAAGTGATACGCTCGACGGAGCAACCGATACACCGCTTACCAGCGTAGTTACGGTTATTACGCAAGTGTCTTCAAAGCCGCCGTCAGTTGTTTTTACCGTAATCGTAGCAGTTCCGCTCTTAATAGCCTGTACCTGACCGTTAAGAACAGATACTATGTCAGGATGAGAACTCTCCCAAGTTACATTCTTGTTATCGGCATCGAGAGGTTGTACTGTGGCTACGAGAAGTTTGCTATCGCCCTTCTCCATAGCAAGCGTGTTTGTATTAAGCGATACGCCCGTTACCAATATGGTAGATGAAGTAACGGTGATGACGCATTCGGCATACCATCCGCCATCTTGTGCCGTGGCTCTTATAGTGACCGTGCCCGGGCTATGCGCCGATACCAATCCGGTTTGGCTTACTGAGGCCACAGCGTCATTATTGCCGGTCCAAGTCACATTTTTATTTGTAGCATCCGCCGGAACGAAAGTTGGCGTAAGCTGAAGAGTTGTTCCTTCTACCATGGATTGGGAAGCGGGTTCGAAAGTGATTCCCTTGAGCGATATTTTTACCGTTACAAAGCAGAAATCTTGGTGGTCGCCATCTTCTGTTTTTGTGTAAATTCTTACTTCACCGGCACCTACGGCTGTTACCACACCGCCGACATCTACTGTAGCAACACTCTCATCTTGACTCCACCATGTTAAATTTTGGTTAGTGGCATTGTCAGGTGTAAAAGTTACGGTAAGTCTTTTGGTGCTGCCTTTCTCTATTGTTACCACTTTTTCATCGAATGATACACCGGTAACGGGAACCTTGGGCTGGGCAACCGCTACGCTACAAGTAGCAGTCTCGTTACCATCTTCGGTAGTAACGGTGATAACAGCATTGCCGGCTCCTGTTGCTGTTACAAGTCCCGTAGTAGATACAGTAGCCACGCCGTTGTTGTTACTGCTCCAGGTTATGTTTTTATTGGTGGCGTCAAGCGGGTGAACGGTAGCTTCAAGTTGTTGTGTTCCGTTTACTTCAAGCGAGATGCTCGTGGGGCTTACCGATACGCTTGTAACGGGCACGGTTACGGTTACTACACAAGTGGCCGTTTTATTGCCATCTGCGGTAGTTACGGTAATGGTAGCTGTACCGGCACCGGTTGCTGTTACCAAACCATTCTGGTCAACAGTGGCTGCTGCTGTATTGTTACTACCCCAACTTACATTCTTATTGGTTGCATTAGCGGGTAGTACCGTTTCGATAAGCTGCTCGGTCTGTCCTTTGGCAAGGTTCATAGTTGTTTGGTTGAGCGATACGCCGGTTACATTTACAATAGCATCTCTAACTGTAATTACACATTCGGCATAATATCCGCCATCTTGTGCCGTGGCCTTGATCGTGGCTGTACCTGCGCTTTGCGCCGATACCAATCCGGTTTGGCTTACCGAGGCAACTCCGCTGTTATTACTACTCCATGTTACGTTTTTATTTGTGGCATCCGCCGGGGTAAAAGTCGGCGTTAGTTGAAGTGTTGTGCCGGTTGTCATTTCTTGCGTGGCAGGCACGAACGTGATTCCTGTAACGGGCACGGTTACTGTTACTACACAAGTGGCTGTTTTATTGCCGTCTGCGGTAGTGACGGTAATGGTAGCTGTACCGGCACCGGTTGCTGTTACCAAACCATTCTGGTCAA
>DAIREI010000018.1:0-10665 GCA_036795675.1 Bacteroidales bacterium | reverse complement strand
GGGGGGGGCCGGGGGGGGAGGTGTTTAGTCCTTAAACAGCTCCACCACTATCTCCCTGTCATCAAAGTGATTCCTTACGCCCTTCACTTCCTGATAGTCTTCGTGCCCTTTGCCTGCAATGAGGATTACATCGCCGGTTTGGGCCAATATGCAGGCGGTACGTATGGCCTCTTTGCGGTCGGTGATGCAGAGGGTTCTTTTTCTTTCAACCGGGTCTAATCCCGCTGTCATATCTTGAATAATGGCGTCGGGGTCTTCAAAGCGGGGGTTGTCGGACGTGAGTATGGCGCGGTCGCTCAACCGTACGGCCTCTTTGGCCATGATGGGACGTTTGCCTTTGTCTCGATTGCCGCCGCAACCCACTACCGTGATAATGTTGCCGCCGCCTTCCAATACTTCGTGAATGGCGTTCAGCACATTGGTCAAAGCATCGGGTGTGTGGGCATAATCGACGATGGCCGTATAGCCGTCGGGCGAACGAAAGGTCTGGAAGCGCCCCGATACCGGTTGCAGGGTGCTTAATAGCACCAGCAGCTCTTCGTCGGAGCAGGGGGCTTCCAACAGTACGGCACCGGCATAAACCGCCAGCAGGTTGTAGGCGTTGAACTTGCCCACAAACAGCGTATTCACTTCCTTGCCGTTGATAGACATCAGCGTCCCGTCGAAGTGCGCTTCGATGATGCGCCCCTTAAAGTCGGCCATAGATTGGAAGGAGTAGGTGTACTTCTTCGCCTTGGTATTCTGAAGCATAAACATCCCGTTCTTATCGTCCTTGTTGGTGAGGGCGAATGCATCGGCGGGAAGCATATCGAAGAAGCCCTTCTTGGCATCGCGATAGGCCTCGAAGCCGGGATGATAATCCAAGTGGTCGCGCGTGAGGTTGGTGAATATTCCTCCGGCAAAGGTCACGCCGGCTACCCGTTTCTGGTCTACGGCATGCGAACTCACCTCCATAAAAGCGTAATCGCATCCGGCATCGACCATTTCGGCCAGCAGACGGTTCAACTCCAAGGCATCGGGGGTGGTATGTTTAGCGGGTGATTCTATCTTGTCTATATAGTTGCACACGGTAGAGATAAGCCCGACTTTATAGCCCATCTTCATAAACATCGTATATAATAAGGTAACGATGGTAGTCTTGCCGTTAGTGCCGGTAACCCCGGTGAGTTTCAGTTTCTTCGACGGCTCGCCGTACCAGGCTGAGGCCAAGTGACCCAAAGCCTCTGCACTATCTGTTACCTTTATATATTGCACATCCTCTCGTCGGCTGTCGGGCAATTGCTCGCAAACGACCACCTTAGCTCCGTTTGCAATGGCTTTGTCGATGTAATCATGCCCGTCGGACTGTATACCTTTCACCGCCACAAAGAGGAACCCCGGTTCCACCTTGCGCGAGTCGGATTGCACACCGCTTACTTGTTTTATTATTTCGTTGTAATTCATTCTGTAATGTTTAGCTGTCCACCTCCCCCCAACCCCCTCCCAAGGAGGGGAGCCAGCGAGGTATTGTTATTTTGTACTCCGCAAAGTCCCCTCCTTGGGAGGGGATTTAGGGGAGGTGTCACTTCAGCACCAGGCTTATCTTATCGCCCGGCTTATATTTCGTTCCTGCTTTTATCGATTGGCTCGTTACCGCTCCCCGGCCCGAGATGCTTACGTCGAGGCCTATTTTCTCCAAGGCATATACGGCGTCGCGTGCTCCCATCCCTTTTACATCGGGCACCTGCCCTTCGGTCAACTCCAGTTCGGCCAAGACGGGCTTTACCACCGGCATAAGCCGGTTGAGGGTGTCGACGGGAAGAATATCCACCCGGCTGAGGAAATTGCGCGAATACATTCCTTCGGCTATTTGCTTAAACACGGCTCCTGCCATGCGCCCGCCCGAGGGTTCGCCTGCGCGGGGACGACGGATAACCACTATGCAGGAATACTTCGGATTGCTTACCGGGAAGTAGCCGCAGAACGACACTTGGTGTCCGGCTACCGTTCCTCCGGGTAAAAGTATCTGGGCGGTTCCGGTTTTGCCGGCTATGGGCACAAAGGCCGAGCGTACGGGCGAGCCGGTGCCTTTTTCTCCGTTGACCACATCGTCGAGCATTTGCCGGATGTGTTTCAAGGTTTCCACTTTGCATATACGCGGATTCAGTACCACCTTATCCCGTTTTTCTATCAGTTTGCCATTTTGGAGAATCTCTTTTACGAATAACGGCTTTACCAGCTCTCCATTGTTGGCGATAGCATTAAAGAATGCTAAGGTGCTGATGGGCGGGATGGTATTCTCATAGCCGTACGACATTTTTACGAGCGATAGTTTGTTCGACCACCCCCTGTCGTCCATCCGGCGAATACGCGGTATGCCGTATCCCGGTATTTCCAGTTGCAGGTCTTGAAAGGCGCCTATGCTGTCTATTCCGTCGAGGTAGCGTTGCGGATTGTCGCGGTAAGCCTTGTGGATTAGTTTGGCTACGCCGATGTTTGACGAATAGCGTATGCTGAGCGATGCATCAATTAGCCCGTAGCCCCCGCGGTTGTAGTTGTGGTCGTACATGCCGCCCCATTCGGGGATGTAACCATTCCCTACATCTACCGGGTCTTCGGGGCGAATTAGGCCGTGGTCGAGGCCTATCATCATCGATACCACCTTGAAGGTAGAACCGGGTTCCATCGAATAAGAAAGTCCGAAGTTTTGTTGTTCGTACCATTCGCCGCGCGAGTTCTTGGCCATATTGGCTATGGCCTTTACGTGTCCGGTAGCAACCTCCATTACGATGGCCGTCCCCGATTCGGCGTTCAACTCGTCCAACTTGCTTACCAAGGCTTTTTCGGCCAAGTCTTGCAGGTCTACGTCGATAGTGCTTACTATATCTTTTCCTTCTACGGGTTCTATATCAATTATCTTTACCTCTTGTCCGTTCAGGCGTTGCGTCTTCCCCCATCCGGGAGTGCCGCGCAGTAGCGAGTCGTACTGAAATTCCAGTCCGCTGCGGCCAATCTTGCCGTCAACCTCCGTATTGGCGTAAACTCCGCCTATGGTACGCGAGGCTAAACTGCCGTAGGGATTGATGCGCGACACCAAGGGTTCGGCTATCAATCCGGTATTATATATATTTACTTTTCCTGTTTCGAAAAAGGGCAACTCCTTTATTTGTTTTAATTGCATGTAGTTGACGTCTTGATTGATGATGCGGTACTTGCGGTTGTATCCCGATTTCTTCCGGGCTTCCGTTACGTCCTCTCCGCCGGCAACAAGCGTCTCATACTTTTTCCGCATCTCCAATCCCGATTTAATCCGCCGGTTGAAATACTTAACGGCCGAGTCGGGCAGTATGGTCTTCATCTCCATGGTCAGCGTATCTATCAGTCCGGGCGTAAGCATCTTCTCTACATTGTTTCCCCAGAAGTCGAGGTAAATGCGGTAGCGGTCTTCGGTGGTAGCCATCAGTTCGTAGTCGGTCGAGTAGATGTTGCCCCTGCGCGGTACGATCGAGATGTCGCTTCCTTTATTCTTTTGGGCTATTTCCTGCCATTTCGAGCCATGAACAAAATAGGTAATGGCGGCCTTCCCTACAATAGCCGCTCCCGCCAGTATAAAAGCCAGAGCCAATATACTGTATTTCATGGTTACCTTTCTGTTTAATGTCCTCTTTGCCATAATTATTTACTTATCTCATAAGCCGGTTCTACAGGATCGATCAACTCTATACCCCGTTCTTTCAACATCTGCTCTATCTGCGCCGGTCGAGTATACCGTATCAGTTCGGTAGATATGGTCTGATTGTCGAAACGAATATCTGTCAACTCTCGTTTCAGCTCTTCTATCTCCACTACTTTCTTTATCATCGAATAGCGATTGCTGATGAAAATCAACAGAAAAATAACAATCAGGATAATCAACCGCAATTGTTTGATAAAGAAATTCTCTACCAAAATATCCCCTCCGAAGATATTCTTTATCGAATATTTCTTCTTCGGCGCTTTAGGCTCCTGTTGCGTTTCGTTATTCTCTTTCTTCTTTTCCATCACTTCTTCTCGGCTATCCTTAGCTTGGCGCTTCGCGAGCGCGGGTTCTTTTCTATCTCTTCTTCCTTCGGGATAATGACTTTATTGTTTATCACCCTAAATGGGGAATGGATGTTCCCGTAGAAATCTTGCACTACTTTCCCCTCGAAATTTCCGGTCTTCATGTAGTTCTTTACCAAGCGGTCTTCCAGCGAATGATAGGTGATAACTACCAACCGACCCCCGGGTTTTAGCAGTTCGCCGGCTTGAAGCAGCATCTCTTTCAGCGCTTCTATTTCTTGGTTTACCTCCATCCGCAAGGCCTGATAGGCTTGAGCCAATTGTTTCTTCTCCTTTTCGCGGCCGAAAAACGGACGGAGAATATCCATCAACCGTGCCGAAGACTCGATGGGGCGGCTGCGCTCCTTTACTATGGCATGGGCAATGCGGCGGGCATTGCGCAATTCGCCGTAATGAAAAAACAGGTCGGCCAAGGCTTGCTCGCTATAGCTGTTCAATACGTCGGCCGCCGTAAGTCCCGAACGGTTATTCATCCGCATATCCAAGTCGCTGTCGAAACGGAAGGAAAAACCGCGGGTTTCATCGTCGAAATGGTGTGACGATACGCCCAAATCGGCCAGCAAACCGTCGATGGCATCCACGCCGTACCAATCCAAAAAACCGGCAAGATAGCGGAAGTTGCCCCTTACAAACGTGAACTGCTCGTCGGGTAGGATGTTCTTTTCGGCGTCTTCATCTTGGTCGAAAGCGTACAAATGTCCGTCTTTGCCCTGCCGTTTTATCTCTTCCAGCAGCCGGCGCGAGTGTCCGCCTCCCCCGAAGGTGGCATCTACATAAATACCTCCGGCATGGACGTTCAGTCCTTCTATGCTTTCGTTCAAAAGTACAGGGGTATGATATGTAATGTTATCACTCATCTCAGCGTATGCAGTATTTAATTAATCAATAAAAAAGGACAGCGCAGCTTATCCTAAAAACTTCTTTACATGGGCGCGGAAAGTATCGTTGTCGAGCAGGGGCTTATCCAGCTTGCTCTTGCTCCATATTTCGATGGTATAGTCTATGCCTACGAAGCGCACCTCTTTGTCTATGTTTGCCAACTGCATATATCGCTTGGGAATCAGTATGCGCCCGTTCGCGTCTATTTCGAGCGTTTCCGATTCGAATACGAATTGGCGGAACAACTGCTGCTGCTCTTCGTCGTATTTGTTCAGCTTCGAGCGTAGCGTATCCAACTCGTCGTTCCAAACCGAACCGGGATATAAAACTAAGCAATCCTGAAAAATATCTTTCTTCAATACAAGATACTCATTTCCCGATTCACTCAGGATTTTACGGAATGCGGCAGGAACGAAAACCCGTCCTTTCACATCCGCTTTAGCATCTATATCGCCTATAAATCGTTTCATTTCAGGATAAATATCACAGTTTGACAGCGTAAAAGTAGAAAATTCCCCACAATTCTCCACAACAATGCCAAAATATTTTTTCACAAAGTTATAAACAAGTTATTACTAATCCTAAAATATTGATGAATAATTGATTCATTTTAACATAATGAGGAAAAATCGGGTGGGGAATCGTGGTGGCAAACTAATTCCCCGAGGATTGAGCAAGGACAGCAAAATAAACTTTTGCGCAATACTTCACTCGACTTTTGCGCAATAGTTTATCTGTTTTGCAAGGCTTGAGTAAATTTCTTCCTATTCCATCAGGTTTCGCCAAGCAGTTTTTTGACAGGATTGACTAAATAAAGTTTTGAAGTAGAGCGCGTAACGGCGGTATAGAGCCAGCGGTAGAAGTCGATGCCGAGGTACTCGGGTGGAACGTAGGAGAGGTCGAGGAAAACGCTTTTCCATTGTCCGCCCTGAGCTTTGTGGCAGGTGAGCGCATAGCCGTATTTTACCTGAACGGCATTGTACCAGGGGTCTTCTTTTATTTTTTTCATGCGTTGGCGTTTGGTCGGCAGGTCTTCGTAGTCTTCCAGCACGGCAAAAAAGAGGCGGTCGTTGTCTTCTTTCTTCAAGGCGGGGCTTTCGGCCTGCAGGGTGTCGAGCAGTATTCTTAGCTCTACCTCCAAGTTGTAGTCGGGGAAGCAGGCGAGCACGTCGGCAAAGGAGAAGCCGTACATATCGTAGCGTTTCCTTACGCGGCGCACTTCCATAATGTCGCCGTTGGCAATGAAATCGGTGGCCGTTTCGTCTTTCAGCCAATGGTAATTGTTTTTGGCCACCAGCAGCAAATCGCCCGATTCCAGTATCTCTTCGCGGTCGAGAATGCGATTGCGGATGCCGTTGTTAAATACGTTTGCCCGTTTGTTGGAGCGTGTTATGATCAGGGTCTCCTCTATCCCGTCGCGTTGATAAGCATCTTCTATCTTCTCAATCAGGTCTGTGCCGGTTACAATCTCTATGTCGGGGTAAGCTTGGTACTCGATAACAGGGAAATCATGCACCCGGTCTTCATCTATGGCTTGGCGCAGCAGGGTGGCATTATGCAGTATGCCCGACATTTCGGTCTGCCGCACCACTTGGGTCAATGCGCTTCCCATTACTTGCAATCCGTACGATCGGAGCGTTTCTGCATCCAGCGCGGGGCTGTCGGCTTGCGAAACCGGGGGCAACTGCGCCGAATCGCCCATCAGTATCAGGCGGCAGCCTTCACCATTATATACATATTGAATCAAGTCGTCGAGCAGGCGCCCGCTGCCGAAAGAATAGGAATCAAGTCCGTCGTTGGAAATCATCGAAGCCTCATCGACAATAAACAAGGTGTGTTTGTGCAGGTTGTCGGCCAAGAGAAAACCCATAGGCTCGTTGGAGAAGGTCTTCTGCCTATATATTTTTTTATGTATGGTGTAAGCGCTTTGCCCCGAATAAGAAGAGAATACCTTAGCCGCCCGGCCCGTGGGAGCCAGCAATATAGCCTTCTGTTTCAGTTGAGTCATGGTCTTGACCAAGGCGCCCACCAACGACGATTTGCCCGTGCCGGCGTAGCCTTTCAGCAAGAAAAGCGTATCGGGGTCGCGGTTGAAAAGGAAGTCGGCAATCGCATCCAGGGCTTTCTCTTGGTCATCGGTAGGCTCAAAAGGGAAATTCTGCTTTATTTGTTCTAAGAAGTATTTACTTAGCATCGGTTTTTTAGCAAAGATACAACAATTATTATTACTTTTGCATTCAAATATTAACCGAATAAAAAGAATATATCAATGAAACAAGCAATCGTCAGCAAAAACGCGCCTGCCGCTATCGGGCCTTATTCTCAAGCTATTAAGATGGATAATATGGTATTCCTATCGGGCATGTTACCCATCGATCCGGCTACAGGCGAATTCGCTCCGGGAGGGGCTACCGAGCAAACCGAACAAATATTTAAAAACATTAAGGGCTTATTGGCCGAGATGGGTATGACCTTGAACAATGTGGTGAAAACCACCGTTTTCCTGTTCGATATGGCCGACTTCGGCGCAATGAACGAGGTGTACGGCAAGCATTTTCAGGAGCCTTATCCGGCACGTTCGGCGGTAGCGGTAAAAACGTTGCCCAAAAACGCCTTGGTAGAAATAGAGGTGATTGCCTCCATTTAAATGGAAGATTTCCTCGAGCAATTAAATGAAAGTCAGCGGGAGGCCGTCCTTTATAATGAGGGGCCTTCGCTTGTTATAGCGGGTGCGGGTTCGGGCAAAACCCGTGTCCTTACTTATAAGATTGCCTGGCTGCTGAAGCAAGGCATCTCGCCCTATACCATCCTCGCGCTTACGTTTACCAATAAGGCGGCACGCGAAATGAAATCGCGTATCGCGCAAATCACCGACGAAGAGACGGCACGCCGCTTGTGGATGGGTACTTTCCACTCCATTTTCTCGAGGATACTGCGAAGGGAAGCCGAAAAGACAGGCTTTCGTTCAGACTTTACCATATACGATGCGCAAGACTCGAAGAACCTGATTCGGGCTATTATTAAGGAGAAGGAGCTGGACGATAAGGTGTACAAACCTTCGGCCGTGCAAGACCGCATATCGAAAGCCAAGAATGCGCTTATCACCCCTCAGGCGTACGAGAAGGATTATGAGTTGATGGGTTACGACCGGCATACCAAGCGGCCGAGGATAGCGGAGATTTACGCCGAATACCAGAACCGCCTGCGTACCGCCCAAGTGATGGACTTCGACGACCTGCTGCTTCAGACTTACTCCTTGTTTAAGAACAATGCCGAAGTGCTGGAACGCTATCAAAACCTTTTCCGGTTTATTCTGGTGGATGAGTATCAGGATACCAACTCGGTTCAACACGAAATAGTACGGCTGCTGGCCGATACGCATCACCGGGTTTGCGTGGTGGGCGACGATGCACAAAGCATCTATTCGTTCCGCGGAGCCAATATCGGCAATATTCTCAACTTCAGGAAGACTTACCCCGAGAGCAAACTGTTTAAGCTGGAGCAGAACTACCGTTCGTCGCAGACCATAGTAAATGCGGCCAATTCGCTCATAAAGAAAAACAAGCAGCAAATAGCCAAGACTGTGTACTCCGAGAAGGAAGTAGGGGAGAAGATACAGGTAATCAACGCCTACACCGACTTTGAAGAGGGCTACAGCGTGGCTTCGCGCATTGCCGAGATGCGAATGCTGCATAAGTATGACTACAACAGTTTTGCCATTCTGTACCGCACCAATGCCCAGAGCCGCATATTCGAAGAAGCGCTTCGCAAAATCAATATCCCTTATCGCATCTATGGCGGACTGTCTTTCTATCAGCGGAAAGAGGTGAAGGATGTGATCGCCTACCTGCGCTTGGTTACCAATCCCAACGACGAGGAGGCCTTGAAGCGGGTTATTAATTACCCTGCCCGGGGGATAGGTAAAACCACCCTGGATAAGATTACGGCCAAGGCAAGCGCACTTGGAGTAAGCCTTTGGGAAGTCTTGTCCAATCCGCCCGAATACAACGTAAACATCAATAGCGGCACCGCCAAGAAGTTGGCCTCCTTCCGCGAATTGATCGAGGGCTTTATCGCGATGAATGAAACGGCCAATGCCTACGAACTGGGTTCGGCGCTGATACGTGCTACCGGACTATCGAAAGAGCTGTATGACGACAAAACGCCCGAAGGATTGAGCCGTGTGCAAAACGTGGAAGAACTGCTCAACAGCCTCTATTCGTTTGTTTCCGATAGGATGGAAGAAGGTGACGACCGTATCAAAACCGGCGATTTTCTGGCGGAGATATCGCTCCTTACCGACCAAGATACCAATAATACCGACCAGACAGACTTCGTTACCATGATGACCGTCCACTCGGCCAAAGGGCTGGAGTTTCCCAATGTGTTTGTGGTAGGATTGGAAGAGAACCTCTTCCCCTCGCAGTTGTCGCTAAACAACCCCAAGGAGTTGGAAGAAGAGCGGCGGCTGTTTTATGTGGCCATCACCCGCGCCGAAGAAAACTGTGTGCTTACCTACGCTAATTCGCGCTTCCGTCACGGTAAGTCGGAGTTTGGCAGGCCCAGCCGTTTTATCCGCGATATAGACGAGCAATACCTGTCGTCGTCACGCCTTTCTGCTACGGCGCCCGCCGCAGATCTGTTCATCCCCCCGCGGCCTACCGCTGCCCCCTTGCGCAAATTAACGGCATTGGATAATACGGACGAAGTGCCCGCTCGCGAGCAAATAGGCGAGTTGAAAGTAGGCGACTCCATCCTGCACGAACGGTTTGGTAAAGGAAAGATAATTAACCTGATGGGCGACGACGAGAGCGCCAAGGCCACCGTAGAGTTTGAGACCGTAGGCACCAAGCAACTCCTGCTTAAGTTTGCCAAGTTCAAACTAATTCGATAACCTCCATATTCTTCACCTCCGTGCCGTCGATATCGAAGCGCAACAAGGTGCGTTGCATGTGGAAGCCCTGCTTGCCGGCCGCCCCGGGATTAACGCAAAGCATATCGTAGGTCTTGTCGTACACTACCTTCAGTATATGCGAGTGGCCGCAAACAAAGAGGCGGGGTGTATCTTTCTGTATCTTTTTCAGGGCCGACGGCGCATAGTGCCCCGGGTAACCCCCTATATGGGTAAGCATCACATCCACCTCCTCTACGCGGAAGCGAAGCGTTTCGGCCAGGTCGGAGCGAAGCGGTTGCCCGTCCATATTGCCATACACCGCGCGAACGGGTTTCACGGCCTCCAGCTTATCCAAGATCTCTTCGCCGCCAATGTCGCCCGCATGCCATATCTCGTCGCACGAGGCAAAGTGCGTGGCATATCTGTCGTCCCAATAGCCGTGCGTATCTGATAGTAATCCGATTTTTGTCATAATGGTTCGTTTATTTGAAGCAAAAGTAATGATTTTCTTGCACAGAAGCATTTTTATACTTATTTTTGCATCCATTAACAAAAGAACATATTTTTTAATCCTTAAATTGTAAATAACGTATGAAAGTTTTACTTTTATTAATTTTGTTTATACAGGTTCCTTTCCTCGCTTTCCCCCAACACAGCCTCGAGTCGTCGCTCAATATGTACCGGGCGGGCGATGTTATCGTAAAGCAACAGGTGGAGTATAAAGACCCCGGCCGGGCGGGCGAGAACGTGCTCTGGAACTTCAGCCGGCTCAATACTATCGACGATGAGTATGAGTTGGATTATTTCACTTA
>DAIREI010000017.1:0-11009 GCA_036795675.1 Bacteroidales bacterium | reverse complement strand
GATGTAGTAATTGGCCAGAATGGGTATGGAAAAGTAAGAGTTCTTGATGGCCGTCGTGTTTTTGCCGGTGAAGTAGCCGACATACATATCATCACCCATCTCTATCTCGGTGTGTAAGGTCTTTACCCGGTTGGATACGGTAAATCCTTTATAATCGAGGGCTAATTGGGCGGAAATACCCCATTGTTCGTCGAGGCGGTAAACGGCTTCGAGCGCCACATGGGGCGACAACCCGCTCGGCTTGAACGATTCAATCTTGCGCACCTCTACGGGCAGGGGCAGGGGCGATGTTCCCCCGATATTATAGGCGGCATTTATCTTAAACTCCCATTGCGGGTACTGTGCTTGTGCCAATGCAAAGGGGATTATAAGCCAACAAATGAGACAAAGATATTTCAACTTTTTCATAGCAAGTGATTATTCATTTAAATCATAATGTATGCGCAGGTTGTCTACAATCAGCGTATTGCCCGGCCGTCCTTCGTAGTGTTGCCCGCGGCTGCTGGATGTGCATACTATCGTAATCTTGTATTCGTCGTTCAGCAGTTCGTTCCAATGGAAAGGCATGGTATAGGAATCGTAATCGAAGTTTACCTCGAAGGAGATAAGCTCGCTTCCTTCCACAATATCGGCGGGATTTAGCTGTGCCCGCGCAATCACGTTGGGCGAGTCGGCAATATTATCTCCATACAAAAACTGCACTTCTTTATCGGTTTTGAAAATCACGGCATAGATAGAGCACATGTCGTCTTTACTGTTATCGGTTGTTCCGTCGCTGTTGATGTAGTCTTCCGTTCCCCTCTTGAAGCTGTATTCACCCGAAAACGAGAGCGGTTTGCCATTGCTGTAAGGGACACCGAATGTAGTGGAACGCAGCGGATTAAGCAATCCGGTAAGGGCGTTGAACCCGCCCAGGTAGAGCGAGCCGGCAAGGCAGGGAATATATTGAATGCCTCCCGCAATTTTCCCCGGTCCTATCATCGTTCGTAGCTCCACCGCCGTATTGTTGTTCCCCCTATCTGCCCGGCGTATCAGGTATTCGTCGGCCGGTTTAGAAGGGCTGTTCCAGGCTATGGCCGCCCCATTGTTGCTGGAGTACCACAAGAGCGATCCTTCACGCGGATTTTCATACTTGTACACCTTGCTTGGGGTATCCCAATCCTCAAAAGTGAACTGATAAGGAAAGTCCTCTACCTGAACGATAGGATAGAGTTTGTTGTATTCCCCGCTCTCCGAAGTAACCGAGATATAGAACAATACCTCGTCGTCGCCGTTATGTCCTATCTTTTCCCAGGTTGCGCCATCCGAAACTTCAATGCTAAAAGTTGAATCTCTTAAATTCACATTTTCTCGAGGATAAACAATAACATTATCATTATTTATGGTTGGCTCTTTGTCTCGCAAACTATTATCGGGGAAAACCAAGGCGATTATATCGGCCTCGGGATTGAGTGCTTCGTCTTGTATACAAGAATGAAATAAAAAGAGCGCCGACAGTATTAGTAAGCTTAGTTTAGTTAATTTCATGGGTTGAATGTGTTCAAATAGAGGACAAAGATAAGTATTATTTAGTTTCAAAATAATATGAAGGTATCTCTTTTTTGAAAGACCTTCTTCCATTTCATTATAACCTGAGCACTATTTCACTATCAAAACTTTACTATCCAATACTTTCCCGCCGGATATCAAGTTCACGGTGTAATAGCCGGATGTGAATCCGCTTAGTTGTACTTCTTTCGATTCTGCACCAATGGTGAGCGGATAACTTGCTGCCGTTACGCCCATGCTTGAAATAAAGACTAACGATGCTGCATTTATCTCTTCACTTAATGCATATCCTACCGTTACCTGCGTATTGGCAGGATTGGGAGTGATATAGGTGATGATGCCCTCTTTCACGGCAACGCCTAATGAGTCGTACGATTTATAAGCGTCGGCCACGGCTTGTACCTCCAATGTGTAGCTTTGTGTCGTTGCCGGAGCAATCGTTATCTCCCTGCTATCGCCAACCATATTGCCGTTGGCATCGTACCATGTGTAAGTGGCTTCTTCGCCGATGGAGCGGGCAGTGAGCGTTACCGATTCGTTCTTCATCACCTCATCGTTGCTGTTTTCGACCAGAGCTTCAAAGTAACGTGCTTCACTACGGATAGCCGTAAGGATTGTCTTGTCCAGCATCTCTCTGTTTTCATCCAATACGGCAATGTCTACTTCAAACTCGTTTGTTTGTGGGATAATGTCGGAGATAAAATGCACTTCCGTCTCAATAAAATAAAGCGATTCCGTTTCGGGCAGGGGCTGTGAGAAGTGTAACTCGGCTACCTCGGAAGTAAGGAGTAGCTTGCCGTCTTCTTGTGGTTCAAAGCCAATTCCGTCGGCTCCGTACTCTTCCCAAAGCTCCATCAGTCCGGGACTAAGTGAGGCATACACCTCGGCGTAATCGTTGATCGCGCCTTCCTCGGGCTGGGTGATCGACAGGCTGACAGGCCCGTGCCAGACGGGGTCGATGCTGAACAGGCTGAAGTGGCTGTAGGGGTTATAGCAGTCCCAGTTGACGGCCGCACGGTTGAACCTCTCCACAAATGCGGAGGTGCTAGGGCTTAGCACGCTGGGATCGTCATAGTTGAGGTGGTTTATATGCGCCAGTATGCCGAGCCCCCATTCAGTTATGGACTGGGAACCCGCCGGGATGCAGTTCTCTTCGGGGATTGTGAACGGCGTGCGCACCACGCGGCTGCCCTGTGCAGGTATGGACGGGATAAGGAGGCCCCTGATTGGGGTGATGCGGTCGCCTTTGAGCAACGTTCCGCCATTTGAGCAGGCAAAAGACTGGCTGCCGTCCCAGCTGCCCGGGTAGGCGGAACCCAAAGAGACCCTCGACCAGTAGAGGTGCAGGCGGTCGGTGCCATCCGAGGCCACGGGGCCTTTGTTGTGGATGCGTACGGCCAGCACGCAGGAGGGGTTGGAAGGCGGGGAAGTCAAAGGGTTTCCATACGCGTCTTCCAGCCAGATGTCGGGGCTGCGCCCCGAATAGCCGTTCGGGTTGGGTTCGATGCCGTCGTCGCGGATGTCGTCGCGGATGAGGAGCTTGGGGCTCAATGTTGCCTGGGCGGCCAGGACGGCGGCGTGGGCGTCTACCAGGCCGTAGCCTACGTATTCATTCCAATCTGGTCGGCTTGGTTCGTCTTGATAGCCATAATCACCCACCTGTTGCGCTGTACTTTCAATAATATCCCGCACCTGCTGCCCGGTGAGGTCTGGGTTGGCTGATAAAACCAACGCAGCTACGCCTGCTGCGTGCGGCGCGGCCATGGAAGTCCCGGTGCCATTGCTGGTGCCATTGTTAGGTATAGTGGACAGGATATCTTCACCGGGGGCGACCACGTCCAAATCATCCCCATAGGCGGAGAAAGACGAACGGATGCCGCCTCTGCCGACAGACCCCACAGTCAGTATATCGTTGTTGGAATTTCCCGGATAATCCATGGCAGGAGCTTTATTGCCGGCGATGAATATGACTATACAGCCCTTCCCGCCCCGGCCCTGCGCAATGGCATCGGCAATGGCATTGTCCAAAGCCTCGCTATAGAGGTCATCATAAAGCCGTCCGCCTTGATCACCCCACGAGTTGGTAATCACATCGGCCAACCCTTCCCGCCAGGCCCAGCTGATCCCGCCGGCCAATTGGGCTGATGCCTCGGGATTGGGATATAAGTCATGGCTGACACCCAATATCCTGGAATTGGGCGCGACGCCCGCGACCTGCAGATTGTTGTCCTTGACCGCCGCCACCGTACCGCAGACATGCGTCCCATGGCCTATGGATGCGGGGCTGTAATTGCCTGTTCCGTTTTGCGTGTCGAATACCGCATCTATATTCCGGGACAAATCATTGTGGCTTGTATCTATCGGTATATCGACCACTGCCACCCTAGTTTTTGCGCCGGTTGTTATCACCCACGCATCGCAGGCATTGATGCAAACTTCACCCTTGAGAGTATTTTTCAACCCCCACAGCTGTCCGAACATCGGGTCGTTGGCACAGCCTGGTTCGAAGTCAAACATAAAGGCGGGGTCTATGGCTTCAAAACACCCTGTCTCATAAAAATGGTTGGTGGCGGCTATCGAACTGTCGAAAGAAGAGTTCCGCAGGGACAGGATGAACCATTCCGGCATATAGGGCCTTTATTACCTGCACGCTATGCTCTGCGGCAACCTGCCTCAGCAGTGCTGTGTCGCCCTCGGCTTTCAGTTTCACATAAAAGATATCGGAGGTACCTATAGGTTCTGCATCGCCCCGTTCAAAAAAGGGGAAGACGTGCGTGATCCGGTCATCCTGCTTCAGCGAATCGATCAGATCGGAGTATTCCTGCATCCCGAGCGTTGAGTTGATCCTCAGCTTGGCCAGGCCTTCAACCGGCTTTGTTTCGTCAAGCTCCAGATTGAGTTTTTGAAACAGCAGGCCGGTGCTTGCCGATTTGGTAAACCCGTCTTCTGCCATGATGTACACATAATCCCTGTCGACTGTCAGTCCTACTTTGTTTCCTTGATAGTAATAGTATGATGGTTGGGAAAATGCCCCTATGCTGCATGAGAGCATGATATAGATAAGTATGTATTTCAATTTCATGATTTTATTTTTAGTGTAGTTTGTTTTTCTATATTGTTTAGAGTTCAATCGCTGAGCGTGGCTCAGCAACTGAAAGTGTGCTTGTTGTGCTCTGGCGGTTCCATAAGCATACGGCTTAGTTATTATTATTGTTTAACCACCTTGCCTGTTCCGACAACCCGGCCTTCGGAAACAGCCCTCACGATATACACCCCTTCCGGAAGGTAGCTTATATCGATTACTGGTTCTCCGCTGACACTTTGTCTTAAAACCTCTCTCCCGAGCATGTCATAAAGCATCACAGTGGAGCAATCATCACAACCGATAACGATTTTGTCTGCGGCTGGGTTGGGATATACAGCCATCGTCATTGCTTTTGGAAATATTTCCGGTATCCCTGTCTCTTCTATCCGTTTGTATGTGATTGTATATATCCTCCCAGGTGAAGGGCCGCTAGGGTCATATATATTATGCAGGGTCTCCGGCAGCCCGTATTCGTTGTATGTGTAGTTGTATGTTGCTTGTTCAACGATGGCTTTTGTCATATTGTTGTCCGACAGGTTCATTATCTCGCAGGGGAAGCCGTCTCCCAACCACGGGATGGGCTGGTAGCCGAACAGGTGGTCGATCCCGAAGTTCGGCCTGGGGGCATCGTCATACTCATAGATCCGCTCTATGGTCTCGAATTCGCCGGGGATGGGCCACCCTATCATATCCGTTACAGGCATGGTGAAAAGGCAGTGGGTGATGTTGCCCGCATCGTCGTAGGAGATGTCCCATTCATACGTCATGAAATCATCATCGATATATATGTTCACGACGCGGCCGTCTTCGTAATGGTAGTCGGAATAATGACCCGATACCGGGCCTTCCTTCCTGATGAGCTTCCTCTGCGCGTCATAGAAATAGTGGATTTCGTAATTAAACATGAAATGCGTCAGATCGTAATGCTTCATTCTTGACACAAGCCCGTCCTCATACTCGAATTCATCCACGTATTCCAAATCGCGGACCTGTCCTTGCTCAAACATCTTGCCCGTCATAACCCTCCTCAGAGTTTGTTTTCAGCATCATACTCGTATTCGGCCGTAGCATGGTTGGAAGGGCTCGAATAGCGCGATATCGTCTCGACCAAAAACTGGTCCCTTACATCTTGCTGTGCTTTTACCGTGGCTGTCGCCGCCAGGCCGCACAATGCGAGGAGCGGGATTAACAAAGGATTCCTTTTCATAATGATTCATATTAAGCAGTTAATGTGTTTTCAAAGGGAAGGCGCCTTGCAAGATGCCCTCCCTTAATCACGTTTATATCTTCTTAGAAGCTATTCTTAATTTTACTTCTTAATCAATTTGGTTACTGTAGTCCCGTTTGATGTCTGTGCATGAACCAAATAAACGCCCGGGGTAAGCCCGTTTACCGGGATGGTCAATTTGCTTTGACTGCCCGGCTTTTCGTTCAGCACTTCCCTGCCTTGCAAATCTTGAATGCTCACCGATACAATTGCTTCTCCGCTTTCGATGGTAAGCCGGTTGGTTGCGGGATTGGGATAGATAGAAACCGAGGCTTGACCTGAGATATTTTCAATAGCCGTGCTTACATAGATGCAAATTTCTTCTGCTGGCGCCGACATCATGTCTCCTCCATATTCGGCAACAACCGTATAGCAGTTATTCGCCATATCAAAGAATTCTTTATCTTGATAAGATGTGGCAACAACGTCCTCGGCAATCAGTGTGTTGTTGCGATATACTTTATACGTTACTATGTCTTCAAAGATGCTCTCCAATTTCCAATCCAATTGGACGAAAAGCTCCGGCTGATTCCAAGAAAACTCTGCCGTAAGGTCGATAGGCGAAACAGCAAGCTCTTGCGGGAACTTGTAAGTAAAACGGGGTACGATATTCATCGAGATGCTCCATGTATTGCCGGAATGACTATACAGGCTCGTCCATTGCCCACTGGAACGGACATATACGCTGTGCCGGTCTGAATGCGCAGCTCCAACGGCCACATAGTCAGACAGCGAAGCCAACCCGCCAAGCACAACAAAGAAGTTTCCGTCAACCGTCACCGTCTCATCAAACACTACGCTTGTATAGCCGGCGGGGCTGACAATAGATCCGCTGAAAGACTTGAAGCCAAGCGATTTGTCGGGCAATCCATTCTTTTCTGAATAGATTTGGAGGGAATAGTTTTTATTGAAAATATCTCCGTCTATTTTTTTCAGATATAAATCGATCTGGTTGATAGTCCCCTGCTCGTTATTCTCAAACCTTTCGCCAATGATGCTATAAGAGTTGTTCGTCCCGGTCAGGTAGTTGCCGGTAGATAAAAGAAATATTTCATCGCCTTCCTCTCCGTCGGGGATATTCCATATTCCCGATGTGCCGCCCGTTTGTATATAGTCGCTCTTGGTTATTTCGGAAGCGCCGGTAGTATTTTCGACAAACAGTTTCACCGGATAACTTGCAATACCGGCAGGATATGTTACTTCAATCTGGTGGGAAGAAGCAGTAGACGGATCGGCTCCCTCAAGGGTCCAAAGCCATTCGGCGGGGTAGTTGATCGACTCATCGATGAATGTCACATCTCCGCCCATGTAAGGAAGGAACTCGCCATTGTCAGGATACTTGCTTAGATAAGCTGAGGTTGAAGAAAAGAATGCTTCAGGAGCAAATTCAGAGATGACAACTACTTCCTTTTCTTTGATGTCGATTCCCAAATCGCTCTCCACCGTGAGTGTTGCCTTGAAGGTGCCGCCCACCAGGTAGGCTACAGTTACATCTGCTTCGTCGGATGTAGCCGGCGCGCCTCCCTCAAAAGTCCATTGGTATGAAATGTTTGTGCCTTCCGAGCGGCTTTCAAACTCCACTTCCGTTCCTACCTCTATCTCTATCGGGTCGTCTTCCGAGCCATTCATTACAAAGTCGGCCACAGGCGCTACTTCATTTTGCACATAAACGGCTATTGTCTTCGAGTATTCTTCATTCGTCCCTTTGTTGATGGTTAAAGTCACCGCGCAATCGCCTAATGTATCAAAAACTACTATAGGGTTTAGCTCAGTCGACTCGGCCGGCGTTCCATTCTCAAACTCCCAATCTGTCGAGATGGGATCTTCCGATAAACATAAAAACTGAACCGGCTTATTGATAATCGCATCCGAAGGCTCCCAAGTAAAATCTGCATAAGTATTGGGCTGTCCGGTATATGCGCCCTCAAGGGTCTCGGCTCCCGTTCCGATGGGGTCGAGGTATTGATCCATCTTCTGCGTAGCGTACTGATCCCAATGATACCAAAGCTTGCCATAAGCATCTAAACCGCCATAATTATAGCACGAGGCCTGGCCCCCCGACAAAGTGCCCACTATCAGTTTATCCTGGCTGAATATGGGCGAGCCCGATGAACCGCCTTCGGTGCTACTATGCCCGCTCACGGTGGCGCTCCAGTAAACCCGCCAATGGGCATCGTTGGCACAGGTGTTATATTTCATGCTGGTAAGCGGCTGCGTATAAGTAGAGATTTTCTTAATTGCGCCATCCGGATGGTGAATAGATACTCCCGATGTGCTGCCGATGTCCCTTCTGTCCCAACCATTGAAATACACATCATAATCTTCGGGGATTGCTGAGTTGAGGCGGAGCAACGCCCCATCCGATCCGCCTGTCCAAGGGATTTTAACCAAGTACTGTGCTCCGGTAATCGTCTTAGAGTTGGGGCCTAACGAAGTGGATGAGCAATCAATAGACTCATAGTGGAAGTAGTATATCGATTGATTGATCTGATTTGTCGAGACCCTTTCGTAGCAGTGGTAAGCACTGAGAAATAGGGGGTCGAAATCTTGCGCCGTGTTGTGAACCATCGAGCCGGAGCAGAGATAGCCTCCGCAATAGATTTTGGCCACGCCTTTCTTCTGGTCTTGCCAGTCGTCTCCCTCGGGGCAGTTCACGTTAAGCATACAAGGTTCCAAAGTCACATCTTTTGCCCAGCCTCCGTCTTGCAGCGGCACCCATATATTGTTATATCCGTAGTGTATAGCATCAATCAGCAACTCGGTTTTCTCGGCATCATAACCGGGAGCGACATATTCGAGGATGATGCGGTCGCCGTAAACAAATTCGGTGGCAAACTCTTTCCCTATCGTATTGGTTTTGGACGAATAAGCCCCCAATACCTTACTACGATCAGGGTTATATAAGAACAATTTACCTCCTTCGGGGATGATAAATTTCTCGTAGGTAAGCATAACGGCAATAGCCCCCGGCGCATAAATCTCCAATTGCCAGATATACGTTCCGTCGGGCAAGAGTGTCCAATCGCCGTTGTCTTCCAGGCTAAGGTGAGCCGGAATAACATAAGCACAGCGAAGCGGCATACCTTCCATCTCGGCATCTTCGGCGTCTTCGACCAATAGTTTGTAAACATCAAAATCGATAGGGGTTTCGTAATAAGAAGTGGAAGTACGCAGGCCCCCGAACTCAAAACTTGGAGGCATTCCCCCTTCGCTTATTTGCGCCATAAGTGGTGCGAAAAAACAGGATATCAGCAGAGTTAATGCTAATCGTAGTGTAGTTGTCTTTTTCATTTTGGTAAAATTAAGATGGACAAAGATAAGAATAAAGAATTATAAATTAGGAATTATGGATTTGAAAAATCAACGTAAAACTCCAATTCATCATTCATAATTCATAATTCATAATTGTTTCTTTAGTACCTTTGCGCTCTATTTCAAAATCTATAATACAAATGAACCGACATAATCCTCCTCAAGAAGACTTATTGATACGCAAAGAGCGTGTAACAACCCTGATGCGCGAACAAGGCATAGAAGCCGGTATCATCTCGTCTAATGCAAACCTGCTTTACCTCGCCGGCGCTATTTTCAACGGCTATCTCTACATAGACAATTCGGGTATGATAATCGCCTTTTATCGCCGTCCGTTCGATTCGGGAGATATGATGTCTTTCCCTATTCGCAAATTGGAAGATATTCCTTCCATCCTGAAAGAAAACAACATCGCCGTGCCTTGCCGCTTGGGCTTGGAGTCCGACAGAATGCCCTACAACGAAGCCTTGCGCTTTCAAGCAGCTTTTGGGGTAAAGACTATAGATAATGTATCGGGCCTGCTGCGTATGGCAAGAATGATAAAAACCCCGTGGGAGATTGAACAGATGCGGCAATCGGCCCGAACACACGTAGCGGTTTATAAGCAGATACCCCGCTTGTACAAACCCGGAATGCGCGACATTGATTTGCAAATAGCCATCGAGAAATTGATGCGCGAGCAGGGGTCGGTAGGATTATTCCGTACTTTTGGCAGCAATATGGAAGTGTTTATGGGTACTGTGCTTGTGGGCGACAATGCCGAAGCCCCCTCCCCTTTCGACTTTGCCTTGGGCGGAGCGGGAATTCACGCAGCATTACCACTCGGCGCTTCGGGTCGGCTTATCGAGCCGGGTCTTACCGTTATGGTAGATATGGCGGGCAATTACACGACTTATATCAGCGATATAACTCGGATATACAGCTTAGGCAATCTGCCAGAACTTGCCACTCGGGCGCATCAAGTATCGATAGACATGCATAACCGATTTAGGGAAACGGTGAAAGAGGGTGTCGCTTGTGCCGATGTGCACAATTGGTCGGTAGAGATGGTAAACGAGGCCGGATTGGCCGATTATTTTATGGGAACAACCCAACAGGCTAAGTTTGTAGGGCATGGCGCCGGCATTGAGATTAACGAGCCACCCGTAATGATGAGTCGCTCGAAAGACCACTTCATGCCCGGCATGATTATCGCCTTCGAACCCAAGTTCGTCATTCCCGGCACAGGCGCCATAGGGATAGAAAACACCTACCTCATTACCGAGGCCGGCATGGAGAACCTGACGGAAATGGAAGAGGGAGTGATTGGGTTGTAGAAGTTAAGAATTATAGAATTTTGTTCATCTTATTGGATAATAACATAACATCAATATACTTTTCCGGCTATTTATATTACCTTTGTAGCCCAAATATGATTATCGCGTAATATGAAGATAGAAGTCATTAAATCAAAATTACATCGCGTTACCGTTACTGAGGCCAATCTCAACTATATTGGTAGTGTCACCATCGACGAAGACTTGATGGACGCCGCCAATCTGATAGATGGAGAGAAAGTGCAAATTGTAAACAACAACAACGGCGAACGCATAGAAACTTATATTATTAAAGGAGAGCGCGGTTCGGGAACAATCTGCCTTAATGGCGCCGCCGCACGCAAGGTACAGCCGGGAGACATTGTTATTATTATGTCGTACGCCTTGATGGATTTTGAAGAAGCCAAATCATTTAAACCCTCTATTGTATTCCCCGATACTGCTACCAATAAGTTGATCTGATAAGACAGCAATCCCAACC
>DAIREI010000016.1:0-11054 GCA_036795675.1 Bacteroidales bacterium | reverse complement strand
GCATCTTCCACGTGCACAAAATTTTTGCCGCCCGGAGGGCAAAAAACGATTTTTGATATTTCTCTATCTAACATTTGTTTGCATATATAAATTATATTCCGTATCTTGTGCCGACTAACAGCAATAGACATGGAAAAAGAGAAATACAGTTTGGAATACGTTTTCGACAAAGCAAGCAGGAATACGCTTTGGCCCCGTGTTTCAACTCCCCTTGGATTATCCGAATGGTTTGCCGACGAGGTAAATGAAATTAACGATAGACTATATTCCTTTGTGTGGGACAGGCATCCCGCCGAGGCGGAAGTTACAGGTACAAACCAGAACACATTCATACGCTTCCATTGGATGGAAGATGCCAATCCGGCCTCTTACTTCGAATTCAGATTGTATAAGAACGAACTTACAGGCGGGCTGGTGCTGGAAATAACCGACTTTGCCGAACCCAACGAAAAAGAAGACGCCATCGCCCTTTGGGATTCCCAGATAACCGTGCTTCGCCGATTATTAGGAATTTTGTAAAGTAACAATCACATCAATAACATAATAGTTACTAAAAGCTAATAGCTAACGGCTAATAGCTAATTCATGTTTCATAATTCTAAAAGAAGACTTATCTTTGCAGCCATATTACCGGGCTGTAATTTATGGTGAGAATAAAAAGGCTTTATACTTACGTACTCTCTACATTTTTCCCTTTATTACTGGCTACCTTCAGTGTCTGTATCTTCATCTTGTTGATGCAGTTTCTCTGGCAGTACGTCAACGATATGGTAGGGAAAGGTGTGGGCTTAGGCGTTTTGGCCGAACTCTTCTTCTATGCCGGCCTCACTTTCGTGCCTTTAGGCCTGCCGCTGGCCATACTGCTGGCCTCGCTGATGACGTTCGGCAACCTGGGCGAAAACCTGGAGTTGCTGGCGATGAAGGCTTCAGGCATCTCGCTGTGGCGCATCATGAAGCCCCTGATGGTGGTGATGATTGGTGTTATCGGCATATCCTTCTACTTCTCCAACAACATCCTGCCAATGGCTCAAACCAAAACGTATACGATACTAATCTCATTACGCGAGAAATCGCCCGAACTGGATATCCCCGAAGGATCCTTTTATCAGGAGATAACCGGGTATAATGTGTATGTGAGGCAAAAAGACAGCAAGACCGGTTACCTGAAAGACATGATGATATACGATTTCTCCAAAGGCTTTGAGAATGCGGTAGTCATCGTAGCCGATTCGGGGCGGCTGGATATGTCGGAAGATAAACAGAGTCTGATACTCTCGCTCTACAGCGGAGAATCGTTTGAGAACCTGAATCCGCAAAAACGCAGCAAGGTGAACGAAAGCGTACCCTACCGCCGCGAGACCTTCGGCTTCCGTACGGTACTCATCCCCTTCGACACCAACTTCAATATGGCCGACGAATCGCTGGTGGGCAGCCGCGAGGTGGGTAAGAACATGAACGAGCTAACGCTCTTTATCGACTCGGTAAGCCATCAATTAGACAGCACAACGCGGATGGTTGCTCCTAACTTCCGCGATCGTGTTTATACCAACGTCTTCAAGGGAGCGTTGCAGCCGGGCGGATATTCGCGCCAGGCGGATGAACAGTATGCCGACAGCCTTTTCGGAAACGGGGTGTACGCTTACCTCGACAGGCAATCGCCCGAAGAAAAACTGCGTTATATCAACGTGGCCAAAGACAGGGTAAGCAACGTTAAGAGCGAATATATGCTCACCATCTTCAACCAATCAGACCAGAAAAGAAAGATACGCAACCACGAGATACAACTGCACAAGAAGTTTACCTTATCGGTAGCCTGCCTGCTCTTCTTCTTTATCGGGGCACCGCTCGGCGCCATTATCCGCAAAGGAGGGCTGGGGATGCCGGTGGTACTATCGGTGCTCATATTCCTGGCCTATTTCACCATCGACACCTTCGGGCTGAAAATGGCGCGGCAGGGGGTGTGGCCGGTGTGGGAAGGCATGTGGCTGAGTTCGGGCATACTGCTTGCGCTGGGGGCATTCTTAACTTATAAAGCCATCAACGACTCGGTAATCATGAACCCCGAATCGTGGAAAATATACCTGCAACAATTCATCAATAAACTGAAAATGAAAAGAAAGCGATGAAAGAATACCAATTAAACACCATAGAAGAGGCTATCGACGACTTTCGCCAAGGGAAGTTCTTGATAGTAGTAGATGATGAAGACCGCGAGAACGAAGGCGACTTTATCATCGCCGCCGAGGCGGTTACACCCGAGAAAGTAAACTTTATGATGCGCTACGGACGGGGAGTGCTCTGCGCCCCCATTACCGAAGAACGCTGCGAAGAACTGGAACTGGAGATGCAAGCCTCGAAGAACACCTCTATCTACGATACGCCTTTTACCGTTACGGTCGACTTGCTGGGGCACGGTTGCACTACCGGCGTATCCAGCTACGACCGCGCCCAAACCATCCGGGCATTGGCCGACAAGAACACAAAACCCGAAGACCTGGCTCGCCCGGGGCATATCAATCCCCTGCGTGCCCGCAACCGCGGCGTACTGAAACGGGCGGGGCATACCGAAGCCACCGTAGACCTGGCTCGCATGGCCGGTTTTTATCCTGCCGGCGCATTGATAGAGATATTGAACGACGACGGAAGTATGGCGCGCCTGCCCCAACTGATGGCGGTGGCCGAAGAGCATGGCATCAAAATTATATCCATAAAAGACCTGATAGCTTATCGCCTGAAAAACGAATCGCTCGTAGAGAAAGGCGAGATGGTGAATATGCCTACCGAATACGGTAACTTCAAACTCATCCCTTTCAAACAGAAAGCTACAGGCCTGGAACATATTGCCCTTATAAAAGGAGAGTGGACGAAAGACGAACCTGTGCTGGTGCGCATGCACTCGTCGTGCGCTACGGGTGATATATTCGGCTCTATGCGCTGCGAGTGCGGCGAACAACTGCACCGATCGATGAAAATGATTGAAAAGGAAGGCAAAGGCGCCGTGGTTTACCTCAACCAAGAGGGGCGCGGCATTGGCCTGATGGATAAGATGAAAGCCTACAAACTGCAAGAGGAAGGCTTGGATACGGTAGATGCCAACCTCCACCTCGGGCACGACTCCGACGAGCGCGAATACGGTGTAGGCGCACAGATATTGCGCGAGATAGGCATCTCAAAAATCAAACTGATAACCAACAATCCGGTAAAACGTGCCGCCTTGGAAGGTTACGGCTTGGAAATAGTAGACAACATCCCCATAGAAATACAACCCAACCCGCACAACGAGGCTTACCTGCGTACCAAGAAAGAGCGGATGGGTCACACCATGAAAAATATCAAATAAATTAAGACTAATACATTATGCCACAACAAGTATCACCGCGATTAGCAGCTTTGTCCCCATCGGAGACGCTGGCTATGTCGCAAAGAAGTAGCGAACTGAAAGCCCAAGGGGTAGACGTAATTAACCTCAGCGTAGGCGAGCCTGACTTTTTCACTCCCGAGCATATCAAGGAGGCGGCAAAAAAGGCCATCGACGAGAATTATTCCTTCTATACGCCCGTAGCGGGTTACCTCTCTTTACGTAAGGCCATTGTTAATAAGTTGGAGAAAGAGAATAAGCTCTCCTATACACCCGAGCAGATTGTCTGTTCAAACGGCGCCAAGCAGTCGGTATGCAATGCCCTCATCTCCATCGTAGCCCCGGGAGACGAGGTGATTATCCCTGCTCCCTATTGGGTAAGTTATATCGAAATGGTAAAGCTGGCCGATGGAAAGAGCGTAGTGATTGAGGCCGGCATCGAGCAGAACTTTAAGCTGACCGCGGGGCAACTGCGCGAAGCCATCACCCCCCGAACCCGGGCCATGATCCTCTGCTCGCCATCGAACCCCACGGGAAGCGTTTATACCCGCGACGAACTCAAGGCTTTGGCCGACGTGCTGGTTGAGTATCCCAACATCATCATCATTGCTGATGAGATATATGAACACATTAATTATATAGGACAACACGAGAGTATCGCCCAATTTGAGGAGTTGCGTGACCGCGTGGTTATCGTAAACGGAGTATCGAAAGCATACGCCATGACCGGCTGGCGACTCGGCTGGATGGCTGCTCCCCAATGGATTGCCTCGGCCTGCAACAAGCTGCAAGGGCAGTACACCTCGGCGCCAAGCTCCATTGCTCAAAAGGCTGCCGAAGCCGCCTATACCGGTTCGCAGGAATGTATTGCAGAGATGAGAAAAGCGTTTGAGCGTCGCCGGAACCTGATGGTAGAGTTGGGGAAGCAAATCCCCGGATTTAAGGTGAACAAGCCCGAGGGCGCTTTCTACCTCTTCCCCGATTGCAGCTATTACTTCGGTAAATCGTACAACGGCAGAACCATCAACGATGGAGGTGACCTGGCTATGTACTTGCTGGACGAAGCCCATGTGGCCTCGGTAGGCGGTCCCGCGTTCGGATTGCCAAGCTGTATCCGTTTCTCTTATGCTACGTCGGATGATGTATTGATAGAAGCGATGAAGCGGGTGAAAGAAGCGCTGGCGAAGTTGAGCTAAAAGGTATAAATCACCTCTCCGTCGCATTCAATCTTCAACACCGGATTTGCTTTATATGCTTCATTCAGTGAAAAGGTGAACAGTGCGGGCTTATTGAGCAATCGCGATTGGAAGTAATCTAAAGAATATTCTTCCAGTCCTCTGTTGATGTATAGCAATACGCTGTCTTCCCGGTTGCTGAATACAATATCCTTAACGCCGGCTTCACAAATAGTGTCGATGGTGTACCGTCTCGAAACCGTTTCGCTTGAGAGCGAAGGAACGACAATAAGGATGATAAACAATGCTATCAGCACAAATGAGGCGGATAGGCCTGCTATAACAAATTTCTTCATATAGTATAAACGTTATGGAGAGAATATTATTGCGTATTAAGTTATTGTTCGTATATTTGCGAACAAATAAGAACTATGCTTAAACAAGAATTATCAATCGAACAGGAAAAACTGGCTCGCTTTGCAAAAGCCCTGGGGCATCCTGTGCGTATCGCTATCCTGCAAATGCTGGCCAAGCAAACCTGCTGCTATCACGGCGATATGTCGGAAATTTTACCAATAGCTAAAAGTACATTATCCCAGCATTTAAACGAGTTGAAAGACGCAGGGCTGATTCAGGGGACTATTACTTTGCCTACCGTTAAGTATTGCATTAATAGAGAGAATTGGGAGTTGGCCAAGGGAATGTTTCAACATCTATTTAATAATCTGAATAAAACAGAGCAATGCTGAAAAAATTTTAGAACGATAGTTCGTTGTTTTACGAAATACGAATACCCTAATTGAAATAAAACATGAGAACACTAATTTTATCCCTCCTCGCTTGCCTGATGCTGGTGTCGTGCAGCGGGGAAAGCAAAGAGAAACCGATGGAGCAGACTGACGACTCGGTAGTGTATGTCTATTATTATCATGGCAAGCAGCGTTGCAAAACCTGTGTGGCGGTAGAAAAAGTGACCAAGGAGACCATCGAAAGCGCTTATGAAGGAAATAATAAGGTGAAGTTTGTGGAAGTCAAGACCGACGATAAAGCCAATAATGCGCTTATCGAGCATTATGAGATTATCCGCAATACCTTGATTATTGCCAAGGGAGAGCAGTATGAAGACATTACAACCGAGGCTTTTGCCACGGCGGTAAAGTCGCCCGAGGTACTTGCCGAGCGGATTAAAACAGAAATAAACAACTATCTCGACTGATGGAGTGGCTACAACAAATCGTCGACAATTCTGAGATTCCCTTGCTTACGGCTCTGATATTGGGTATCATGACGGCCGTTAGTCCCTGCCCGCTGGCAACCAACATCACGGCAACGGCCTACCTGGGTAAAGACATAGGCGATAGGCGACGGGTGTTTCTCAACGGCTTGACCTACACGCTGGGACGAACCTTCTCTTATACTGCATTAGGGCTGATATTCTTCTTCGGAGCAAGTCAGTTTAAGGTGGCAAGGCTGCTGCAAAACATAGGCGGTATATGGCTGGGTATTGCGCTGGTTGTTGTGGGGATATTGATGCTCGATGTGATAAAGATTAATATGAACGGGTTTGGAAATTTTACCTCGAAGATGAATGGCAGGAAGAAGACTTATTGGAATGCTTTCTTGATGGGCGTAGTATTTGCACTGGCGTTTTGCCCCTATAGCGGGGTGCTGTATTTCGGGGCGCTCATCCCCATGACCATTGCTTCTCCTTCGGGATTGCTATTGCCGCCGGTCTTCGCTCTTGCTACGGGTTTGCCCGTTATTATCATCGCGTGGTTACTGGCCTTCAGCATCAGTAATGTAGGGAAATTTTATAACAGTATGAAGGAGTTCGAGAAATGGTTTAAGCGCATTGTAGCCGCTATCTTTATTATAGTAGGATTGTATTACATCATTATCAATATATAAAAATGGATATAGTAGTTTTAGGAACGGGCTGTACCAAGTGCAGAAACGTTTATTCAATGGTAGAAAAGGCCATAGAAGCAACAGGAACAGAGGCAACGCTTCGCAAGGAAGAAGACATTATGAAGATTATGGAATATAATGTTATGACTACGCCGGCGGTAGTGATAGACGGGAAAGTCGTGTTTCAAGGACGCGTGCCTTCCGAGCAAGAAGTAGTGGAATATATCAAAGCCAACAACAAAGGTGATTTGAAAGAGTTGGTGAAGCAACGTTACAACGAAGTAGCATTGGTAAATACGGCCGAAGCATCTAAGTGTTGTTGCAATCCGGCGGCTCCGTCAAAGAAAGTATTCACCATCATGAGTGAAGATTACAGTAAACTGAAGGGTTACGAACCCGATGCCGATTTGGGTGTGGGTTGCGGCTTGCCTACACAATACGCGGGGATTAAAGCGGGCGATACGGTAGTGGATTTAGGTTCGGGCGCCGGAAATGATTGCTTCATTGCCCGTGAGGAAGTAGGAGAGACAGGTCGGGTAATAGGCATCGACTTTGCTCCGAATATGATTGAGCGGGCGAGAAGAAATGCAGCAAGACGCGGTTTTACTAACGTGGAATTTATCGAAGGCGACATTGAAGCCATGCCGCTGCCCGACTCTTCTGTAGATGTGGTGGTAAGCAATTGTGTGCTCAACCTATTGCCCCGGAAAGACAAAATATTCAACGAGATTTACCGCGTACTGAAACCCGGGGCGCACTTCTGTGTTTCGGATGTGGTACTCAACGGAGTGTTTCCCAAAGAGTTTACTGACAATGCCGCTATGTATGCCGGTTGTATAGCCAGCGCTATACAACGCGAGGACTACCTGGGCGAGATAGAGAAAGCAGGATTTAAGGATATAAAGGTAGAGCGCACAAAAACAATAGTTATTCCCGACGAGGTACTTAACGAGCACTTGAGCGCAGATACCGTAGCAAAGTATAAAGCCGGTAATGTGGGCATTTATTCCATAACGGTGACGGGGAAAAAGTAAACGGCTGCAACTTGCAACTTGTGACGATTTTTTTGTACTTTTGTACTTCGTAATATTCCCCAATGTACAATTATGTCCAAACGTAAATCAACATCGAAACGAAATAAGAACAACGCATCGCCTTTTTGGCCCCGGCTGAAGCGCTTTGCTAAAAGCAATGCAACGCATTATATATTAGGAGTCCTGTTGTTGGCTTTTGCGCTATATGCAGCCATATCGATGGTATCCTTTTTCTTCACCGGGTCGGCCGATCAGAGCCGTATAGAGAGCGGCGAAAAGATTACCAACACCCAAAACTGGACGGGCACGGGTGGCGCCATCCTCAGCAATACGCTTATAAACGAATGGTTTGGCGTGGCCACATTCTTCTTACTTGCCTTCTTGGTAATGGCGGGATTACGACTGATGAAAGTGCGTTATATCCCCTTGCTCAAGAACTTCATTATACTTGCATTGCTCACGCTGTGGACTTCCATCGCGCTTTCTTTCTTCCTGGAAGGATTCTTCGAGGAGACGACACTGCGTATCGGGGGTAAGCACGGATCAGTTATGTCGGTAAAAATGATGGATATGTTCGGCTGGTTCGGAACTTTTCTTATTCTCCTAATCTCCTTTATCTTGCTGATGATATTGGTAACGCCGCGTACCATTCCCTTTCTCAATCGCTTGGCAACGCATCCGGTGTGGGGTAAATTCTTCAAGATAAAGCCCCGGGAAAAAGCGGAGAAAGAAGAGAAACCCAAAAAGGAAAAACCCGAGAAGCCCGAAAAGCCCAAGAAAGAGAAGGAGCCGAAAGAACCGAAAGAGCCTTGGTGGAAGAAGAAAAAGAAAGAAGAAGACTTTGTGCCCGAAGTAACACCTCCTACCGTGCTGGTGGTGGGTAAGGAAGATAAACGCCAACCCTTTGTAAAGCAAGAACCGGATGGTTTTGAAGTAGTGAAGCCGGTCGACGAAGAGTACCAACCTGCCGGTGTGCCGCCGAAGAAAGATATTCCATTTGAAGCGATACGTCACAGCGACGAGGTAGCCAACAGGCTGGTAGAAGAGCAGGGCGTGATAGACCCGACAAAGGAACTGTCGAATTATAAGTTCCCCACCATCGATTTACTAAAGAAGTACGACATACAGAACCAGCAGATAGATATGGACGAGCAGAACGAGAACAAGAATAAGATTATTCAAACGCTCGAACAGTTCAATATTCCTATCAAGTCGATAAAGGCTACCGTAGGGCCTACAATCACGCTCTACGAGATTGTTCCCCAAGACGGTATCCGCATTTCGCGCATCCGCAATCTGGAAGACGATATTGCCATGAGTCTTGCCGCCTTGGGTATCCGTATCATTGCCCCTATGCCGGGCAAGGGAACCATTGGTATAGAGGTGCCGAACAAAGACCCGCAGTTGGTTTCGATGCAATCGATTATCGTATCGAAGAAATACCAGGAAGCTAATATGGAACTTCCATTGGCCTTGGGAAAGACCATCACCAACGAGGTGTTTATGGTCGACTTGGCCAAACTGCCCCACTTGCTTGTAGCCGGAGCTACCGGACAAGGGAAGTCGGTGGGCTTGAATGCGGCCATTACTTCCTTATTATATAAGAAGCATCCCGCCGAGTTGAAGTTTGTGCTTGTCGACCCCAAGATGGTAGAGTTCAGCATCTATTCCACCATCGAGAAGCATTACCTGGCCAAACTTCCCGAAGAAGATAATTCCATTATAACCGACTTTACCAAGGTGGTGCATACGCTCAACTCATTGACCAAGGAGATGGACGACCGCTACAACCTATTAAACCAAGCCAGTGTTCGTAATGTCAAAGAATACAACGAGAAATTTGTCAATCGTCGGTTGAACCCCGAGAAAGGACATAAGTTCATGCCTTACATTGTGGTAGTTATCGATGAGTTTGGCGACTTGATTATGACAGCCGGTAAAGAAATAGAGCTTCCCATTGCCCGTATTGCCCAAAAAGCACGTGCGGTGGGTATTCACATGATTATCGCTACGCAACGCCCTACTACCAATATCATTACCGGAACAATCAAGGCCAACTTCCCTGCCCGTGTGGCATTCAGGGTAATGGCTATGATTGACTCGCGCACGATACTGGATAGTCCCGGCGCCAACCAGTTGATAGGACGGGGCGATATGCTCTTTACTCAAGGGGGCGACATGATACGTGTACAATGCGCCTTTGTAGATACGCCGGAGGTAGACCGCATCTCCCGTCACATTGGGGGACAACAAGGATACCCCGATGCTTTCCATCTACCCGAATACGTGGGCGAAGACAGTGGAGGCAAAGGTGGCGAATCGGGCGACTTGGGCGATAAAGACCCCCTGTTTGAGGAGGCAGCCCGCCTGATCGTAATCCATCAGCAAGGCTCCACTTCGCTTATTCAACGTAAGTTCTCTATCGGATACAACCGGGCCGGCCGACTGATGGATCAATTGTTTGCCGCCGGTATTGTAGGGCCTACGCAGGGTAGTAAACCCCGCGAGGTATATATACAGGACGAATACCAATTGGAACAAAAGTTTAATTCGCTGTAAACAAATGAAAAAGATAATCCTGCTATTATGCCTGTTGCTGAGCGTTCCGGTATTGTCCTTCGCTCAGAAAGACAAGAAGGCGAAAGAGATACTCGACCTAGCGTCCGATACTATTAATAAGTCGGGCGATATGGTTATCCATTTTACCATCCATATAAAAGAGACTAACCAAGACAATCAATCTACCAGCCAAAGCTTTGAGGGAATGATTGCCTTGAAAGACGATAAATTCCACTTTGATACGCCCGATATGGAATCGTGGTTCGACGGTAAAACCCAATGGGTGCTTCAGAAAGATTGGGACGAAGTCACGGTGAGCGAGCCGACCCAGGACGAAGTAACGGCATTGAATCCCAAAACGATTTTTGATTTGTACAAACAGGGAAGCTCGTATAAGTATCTGGGCGAAAAGACCGACATAGCCAATCGAAAAGTACACGAGATAGAGTTGCGTCCTAATGACAAGACCGGCGACATCAAAAAGGTGGTATTGGAGATAAGCAAGAAAAGTAATTTTCCCTTTAAGCTGCATATAGTGATGACCAACGGCTTGGAGAATACGATTCATATCAGTAAATACCTGATTCACGCCGGACTGAAGGATAGCAAGTTTTCATTCGATAAAAACAAGTATCCTCAAGCAGAGATAATAGATTTGAGATAAAACACCTCTCCCCCGACCCCTCTCCACAAGAGAGGGGAGTTGCGCGAAGCACATAAAAACATTGCGTTGCGACCTCCCCTCTCTTGTGGAGAGGGGTTGGGGGAGAGGTCATTAAACGTTAAACATTACAAGATAAATCATGGAAAACGAAAAGACCAACGTACTGATTATCGGTTCCGGGCCTGCCGGCTACACCGCCGCCATCTATACTGCCCGTGCCAACCTTAGCCCCATCCTCTACGAAGGGATGCAGCCGGGCGGACAATTAACCACCACCACCGAAGTAGAAAACTTTCCCGGTTATCCCGAAGGTGTGGAAGCTTTTCAGATGATGGAAGATTTCAAGAAGCAAGCCC
>DAIREI010000015.1:0-11372 GCA_036795675.1 Bacteroidales bacterium | reverse complement strand
TTTAACATAATCACCCGCCTTTTTTAAATAATCAACCGAGCGATAAGACGAGCGGACAAAGGGGCTGCTCTCTACATGAATGAAGCCAAGCTGCTCTGCTTCTTGCTTATAAATGTTGAATTGGCGCGGAGTAATGTAGGCCTCCACGGGTATGTTTTGTTTCGAGGGTTGCAGGTATTGTCCTATCGAAAGGTATTTGCATCCGTAGGATATTAAGTCGCGCAGGGTTTCCGATACCTCTTGTTCCGTTTCGCCCAAGCCCAGCATCAGTCCCGATTTGGCGGGAATACCCGCTGCTGCTATATACCGCAATACTTCCAGGCTGCGTTCGTAGCGGGCTACGCTGCGTACTAAGGGCGTTAACCGGCGCACGGTTTCTATGTTGTGCGATATCATGTCGGGGCCGGCTTCTATAACCAAATCGAGCAACTCCGGTTTGCCGTTGAAGTCGGGGATTAGTACTTCCATCGTTATGCCGGGGTTTACCGCCTTAATCTCGCGAATGGTATCGGCCCAATGCCTGGCACCGTGGTCGGGCAGGTCGTCGCGATCCACCGAAGTAATTACGGCGTGGCGGATGCCCAGCGACAGGATAGACTCGGCTACCTTGCGGGGTTCGTCGGGGTTGAGCGGTAGGGGTCGCCCGGTTTTGGTGTTGCAAAACTTACACTTCCGGGTGCAGATGTCGCCGCCTATCATAAAGGTGGCCGAGCGGCGGTTCCAGCATTCGCCCAGATTGGGGCAGCGGCCGCTCTGGCATATCGTATGCAGGGCATGCCTACTGACTACCTTGCTGGTAGCGGTAAAGTTTTCGTTGTGGCTCAGGCTTACTTTAAGCCACTCGGGTTTGCGCAATGTGTTCACAAATTCTTATCTAAGAAGTTAATTATTTTGGTAAATAGGTGAGTACGCGCGGGTACTCCCAATATACTGTGGTTTTTATTGGAATAGATATGCATATCAAACTGCTTGCTGGCTTCTACCAAGGCTGCGGTGTAGTCGAGCGTATTCTGGTAGTGCACATTATCGTCGGCCGTGCCGTGGACGAGCAATAACTGCCCGTTCAACTTATCGGCCAGCTTGATGGGCGAGCAGCGGTCGTAATTGGTAAAGTTCTCTTTGGGCGTACGCATGAAGCGCTCGGTGTAGACCGAATCGTAGAATCGCCAGTCGGTAACGGGGGCAATAGCCACCCCGGCCTTAAAGACGTTTTCGCTCCTACTCATCGACATCAGGGTGATGGTTCCGCCATAGCTCCAGCCCCAGATGGCTATCCGGTTTTGGTCGATATACGACTGATTGCCCAAGTAGCGGGCGGCGGCTATCTGGTCGTCCGACTCCATCAGGCCCAACTGCCGGTAGGTGCATTTACGGAACTCCTGTCCGCGTGCGCCCGTTCCCCTGCTGTCTACTGCGGCAACAATATAGCCTTGGTTGCAAAGGTAATAATACCAATCCATCACATAGCGGTCGGTCACCTCTTGCGAGTTGGGACCGCTGTATTGTATCATCAATAATGGATACTGACGACCCGGATTGAAATCGGCAGGCTTCAGTATCCAACCGTTGAGCATTTCGCCCGTATTAATCGAAAAAGTAAAGAACTCCTTCGTTGGCATATTAAGGCCGGCGAGGGTGTTCTTGAGGGCGGCATTGTCGTTGATTACGTGGTGTTCTTTCCCTTTATCGTCTAAAATAGAGATGCGGTTGGGGGTATTGACATTCGAGAAATTATTGACGAAGTATTTGCATTGCCGGCTGAACGAGGCTGCATTGGTTCCCGCCTTGTCTGTGAGTTTGGTCTTATTGCCTTTGGCGTCTACCTTATATATAGCCCGCCGTAAGGGGCTTTCTTCGGCCGATTGATAAAAGACGGTCTTGGTCGTCGGATTGAAGCCGTACAGCTCCGTTACATCCCAGGGGCCGGAAGTCAATTGTTTCTCCAGCACGCCCGTCATCGAGTAGAGGTAGATGTGGGCGTATCCGTCGCGTTCGCTCACATACACGAAGTTATCTTTACCGAAGCAGATGTTCTGCGCCCAATGTGCGTCCACATAATAAGGATTCTCGTCTTGCAATACCTGCTTGGCTACAGTAGAGCGCGGGTTGGCCATGTAGAGGCGGAAATCGTTCTGGTGGCGGTTGAGCGTCATGATAGCCAGTTGGTCTATATTATCGGTGAATTTAATCATCGGGATATAGCTGTCTTCGTCCAGCGGCACGTCCATCTTCTTGGTGTCTTTGGTCTCTACGTTGTAGGCATAGCAGGCCACCGTCGAGTTGTTTTGTCCCGCTTTGGGGTATTTATAAGAGTAGACGGGAGGATAGAGGCTCTGATCGAAGACAACGAAGGAGTACTGCGGCACCTCCGTTTCGTCGGACTTAATGTAAGCCAGGAAGTTGTTATCGACCGACCATGACATCAGGCTCGTTACCGTAAACTCTTCCTCGTACACCCAGTCGGTCAGCCCGTTGAGGATAGCGCCCGGCGAACCGTCTTTGGTAATCTGTATCTCGGTGTCGTAGTCGAATTTCTTTATCCAGATATTATTATCCCGTACAAATGCACACATGCGGCCGTCGTTCGATAGCAGGGGGCACATCACTTTGCCCGGGTTGTCCGACAACGGTTTCAGGTAGTTGCGGCGGATGTCGTAGTCGTACACATTGGCCTTCCACGAGCGGCGGTAGACGTATTCCTTATCCGTCCAAACCAGGATGCGGGTCATCGACTCATTAATCATATAGCCTTCTATAGCGTCAATTTTAGTCTCGCGGGCGTTATCCACATGGAAGAGGGTTTCCACCTTTTGCCCGTTCTTATAGGCATATACCTCAATGGCTTTCCGGTCTTCGCTTAGTTTGGTGTAATGCTCACCGTCGGGCAGCGAGCGCATTTCTTCCGCTCCTTTGGCGGCATACTTTCCTTCTACAATGTCGCTCAATTGAAGACTATTGCGTCCCGTTTGGGCATAAAGGGGAACGAGGATTAAAAGCGTAATAACGATGCAGGCTATCTTTCTCATGATCTATAAAATTTTAAGAGGCAAAAATAGCTATTTATTTTGTTTTATCCAATATATCGTTATCTTTGCAGTATTGAATTATTAACCAAACCATAATGGAAAACCTGCTTCACTTCGTCTGGAAACACAAGCTGTTTACCCACGACTCATTTATCACCACTAAAGGCGAAAGCCTTGAAATTATTGATACAGGCATACATAACCACGATGCCGGGGCCGACTTCTTTAATGCCAAAGTAAAAATAGTCGATAAAGTATGGGCGGGAAACGTGGAGATACACGTGCGCTCATCAGACTGGTATAAGCACGGGCATGACCAAGACAAGAGCTATGATTCGGTCATTCTGCATGTGGTTGCCGAGCTTGACCAAGAGGAAATTCGCGATTCGGAAGGGCGGCTTATCCCCCAATGGGTAATGCAATATCCCAAGATGATATACAATCGTTACCAATACCTGTTGTCAAACCACAGTTCTCTTCCTTGTGCGGCCGGCATCAGTATGGTCAACCCCATCTACCTGTCGGACTGGATGAGCGCCTTGCTTAGTGAACGTCTCGAGCAGAAGACGCAACGTATATTGGACTTACTGGATCAATACGGCAACGATTGGAACGAGGTATTCTACATTACGCTTGCCCGCAACTTCGGCTTCGGGGTGAACAACGACGCTTTCGAGCGGCTGGCCAAGAGCCTTTCGTTGAAATACATAGCGAAACACAACGACTCGCGCTTGCAGGTGGAAGCCCTCTTCCTGGGGCAGGCGGGCTTGCTGGATGTGCGCACCCGGTTAGACGATTATTACGCCCAACTGCAAAAGGAGTACTTTTTCCTGAAAAAGAAGTTCGGATTAAGGTCTTTAGACGGCTATTTGTTTAAGAACCTGCGCGTTCGTCCCAACAACTTCCCCTATATCAAGATTGTGCAATTGGCTACGCTGATACAGAACGGACAGTCGCTCTTTTCTACCATTCTTAGTACTGAAGATGTGAAGGAGTATGCCAAGCTCTTCATCACCGAGGTATCGGAATATTGGCTCAATCATTATGTCTTTGGGAAAGAATCGACCCTGAAACCCAAAACCTTGGGTACTTCGTCCATCCACATACTGCTTATCAATACCGTAGCCCCTATTCTGTTTGCCTACGGGAAGATGCATGACCGCGAGATTTATATGGACAGGGCCGGCCGCCTCTTAGAGTCGCTCCCGGCCGAGAAGAACCATATCATCACCCAATTCCGCAACAGCGGCATAAAAAGCGCTACCGCCGCCGATTCGCAAGCCCTGATTCAGTTGAAGCGCGAATATTGCGAGAAGAAGAAATGCATTTATTGCCGGATAGGGTTCAGGCTATTAAGAGTGAAGAACGAATGAGGATGAAATGAATTATGAAGAAAAGATGCGGAGCATCAAAAACTTAGTAGCCGTGGACGTAAGTCCACGGTAAAAGGTGGAAATGGTAAGTAAAGTCGCATAGCGACGATAACTTAAATATAAGATACCGTGGCTATGCCACTCCCCCTTGACGATGTTTTTACCCCGTGGACGTAAGTCCACGGCTACTAAGATTATAATGCTAACGCATTATCTTTATCCTCCGCTCATTACACCCTCTATTCATTCTGCTTGCAGGCCGTATTCTTGTTAGATATATGAATAGGGCTTATCGATAAAAACATTGCCTTTAACATCATGTTAACCATAGGTTAACACCGTGTTAAGCCTATTCTCTCTCCCCATACGAATAGGGCTTGTAAGCGATAGAGCCTATTCATCCCCCAGGAAAGAATAAGGCATTATATACTAATGATTTAATAAGAAAGGGAAGGTAAATGAAGAAGGCGATGAAAAATGGTAAATAAGCCTTCGCCCTACCTACTAATGAAATGCCGCCCGAATATTAACATTCAGACGGCATTATCCGGTTAAAAAGCCTTAATGATTTAACAATTGGAGCGAAACGTTAAAATGTTATGCTCTCCACACACAAGGAAGTGTTAACTTCGGCTTATGCGGTTTGCCCTAAACTCTTCACTCTTATCTCTTAGTTCTTAGTTCTTCACTCCCCTGTTTTCCCCAACAGCTTATTGTATTCCCCGGGGTTGTTGATGATTTCGATGGCTTTTTTCAGCGATTCGTTATCTTCGTTCACCACCTGATAAAACTCGCTCATATCCCAAAGGTCGCGGGCTACGAAGCCCTTCACCATAATCCGTATCATCGAGCGGGGCTTTAACAGGAAGTCCACATCTTCGTCGGTGTAGGCGGGCAGGGTATCGTCTTCCTCGCGTTCTTTATCGTAGCGTTTTACCATCTCGCGGATCATAGCGTCGGTCACCGTAAACTGCTTGTTGAAGGTATCGAAGTCTTTGTATTTCAGATTATATTCTTCGCGGTTCTTATCCACCAGGTCAAGCACGTATTTGTTGAATGTTCCCGTGCCTATTATGGCGCGGTGCAATTCGTTGCTGCGCAGGGTGTCGATGGGGATAAAGTAGTCGGGCATGATGCCTCCGCCGCCGTACACGATGCGATTATTATTCAGGGTATTGTACTTGAGCGAGTCGGGGAAGTGGATGCTGTCGGCGTGCATCAGTTCGCCATGATTGTATCGATCTATCAGTTCCTTGTTGTACGATTCGGAGTCGCCTTTTTCGTAGGGCTTTTGTATCGACCGCCCCACGGGGGTATAGTAGCGTGCCACGGTAAGGTGTATTTCCGACCCGTCGCCCAGCGGGAAGGGACGTTGCACAAGGCCCTTGCCGTAAGTGCGCCTGCCTACCAAAACGCCGCGATCCCAATCTTGCATGGCGCCGGCCACAATCTCGCTGGCCGAGGCCGACGATTCGTCTACAAGCACCACCAGCCGTTGGTCGCCGGTGAGGGTGCCGCGGTAAGAAGCCGTAAAGTTTTCGCGTTTAGAGTGTGAGCCTTGCGTGTAGGTGATGATATTGCCCCGCTGCAAAAACTCGTTGGCCATGTCTACGGCCGCTATCAGGTATCCTCCGCCGTTGCCTTGCAGGTCGAGGATAAGGTTTTCCATGCCCTGTGCGTTGAGCTTCACCAAGGCTTCGGCAAACTCATCGTAGGTGGTAGAGGCGAAACGGTTTATCTTGATATATCCCGTCTTGGCATCTACCATATAGCTGGCGTCGAGGCTGTATACGGGTATCTTGTCGCGAACGATGCGGAAGGGTAGGAGCTTGGTGTTCTTTCCGCGCATCACTTCTACGTTAACCACCGTTCCTTTAGGCCCTTTCAGGCGCGACATTACGTCGTTGTTCTTCATCTTCACGCCGGCAATAATCGTGTCGTTTACCATAATAATACGGTCGCCGGCCAGCAAGCCCACTTTCTCCGATGGGCCTCCGGGGATGACCGATACCACATACAAGGTGTCGGTGAGCATATTGAATTGTATCCCTATACCGTCGAAATTGCCTTTCAGCGGGTCGGTCTTTTCCCTTACCTCTTCGGTCGTCAGGTAAGCCGAATGCGGGTCGAGCCGCTCCAGTAGCGAGATGACGGCTTCTTCGGCCAGCTTTTCGCTGTTGATGGTATCTACATAAAAGTACTCGATGGCGTTCATCGTCTGTAAAACCTTCTTAAATGCCGGGTCGACGTTGCGTTGGCCATAGCTGCATGCGATAAGCGCAAACGAGAGTAAGCAGGAAAAGATAAGATGTTTCATTTTCATATTTTATTGGATATAATCATTAATGGGTAAACCGGGAGGAACGAAGCCTTCGATGCTTTTGCCGTACGAAAGCAACTCCCTTACGATAGACGAACTGATGTGCGTATGCTTCGGCTCGGTGAAGAGCACGAAGGTTTCTATGCCGGCTATCTGGCGGTTTACATCTGCGATATTCTTTTCATATTCAAAGTCGTTGACCGAGCGTATTCCCCGCAGGATAAACTCTGCATTTGCCTGTGTGGCAAAATCTACGGTAAGGCAGTCGTAAGGTTTTACGCTTACCCGGGGATTGTCTTCATACAGGCGGGCAATCATCTCTACCCGTTGCTCTAACGAGAAGAAAGTCTTCTTATTAGGATTAACTCCGATGGCGATGATTATCTCGTCTACCAGGCGAAGCCCCCGCTCTACCAGCGACAAATGGCCAAGTGTAAAGGGGTCGAATGTACCGGGGAATATGGCTTTATTATTCATATTTCTTCTTCTACAACAAGGTTTTCTATAATAAAGTTCTGGCGTTCCATGGTATTCTTGCCCATGTAAAACTCCAGCATCCCTTTTATCCCGTCCGATTTCTTCATCGTTACCGGGTCGAGCTTCATATCTTGACTGATGAAGGTCTTAAACTCGCCGGGAGAAATCTCGCCCAATCCCTTAAAGCGGGTGATTTCAGGGTTGGGGCTTAGTTTCTCTATGGCCTTTATCCGGTCTTCTTCGGTATAGCAATAGATGGTTTCTTTCTTGTTGCGTACGCGAAAGAGGGGTGTTTGCAGAATAAAGACGTGGTTGTTGCGGATAAGGTCGGGGAAGAACTGCAAAAAGAAGGTGATGATGAGCAAGCGTATGTGCATCCCGTCTACGTCGGCATCGGTGGCGATGATTACCTTATTGTATCGTAAGCCTTCCAGCCCGTCTTCAATATTGAGGGCGGCTTGCAACAGGTTGAACTCTTCGTTCTCGTACACAATCTTCTTGGTGAGTCCGTAGGTGTTGAGGGGCTTACCCCGCAGGCTGAATACGGCCTGGTAGTTGGGATCGCGGCTTTGGGTGATGGAGCCGCTTGCCGAGTCGCCCTCGGTAATAAATACGCAGGTATCGTCGAGGTTGCTGCCTTTGCTGTCGTTGTAGTGAATCCGGCAGTCGCGCAGCTTCTTGTTGTGCAGGTTGGCCTTCTTGGCCATCTCCTTGGCCTTCTTGGTTACGCCGGCTATGGCCTTACGTTCCTTCTCCGAGTCGGTTATCTTTTTCAATAAGATGTCGGTCGTTTCGGGATTCTTATGCAGGAAGTTGTCCAGCTCTTTCTTCAGGAAGTCGCTGATAAACTTATTCACCGTCGGCCCTTCAGGCCCCATGTCTTTCGAGCCGAGCTTGGTCTTGGTCTGCGATTCAAACACCGGCTCTTCCACCTTGATGGCTATGGCTGCCGAGATGCCCATACGGATATCGGAATACTCAAATCCTTTGTTGAAGTACTCCTTTATTACGCGCGACACCGACTCCTTAAACGATGACAGGTGCGTGCCCCCTTGGGTGGTGAACTGCCCGTTGACGAACGAATAGTACTCCTCGCCGTATTGGTTGGAGTGGGTAATGGCAATCTCTATGTCGTGCCCTTGCAGGTGGATGATAGGGTAGAGGGGTTCGGAGGTCATGTTCTCGTTCAGCAGGTCTACCAGCCCGTTCTTCGAGAAGAACTTTTTGCCGTTGTAGTTGATTACCAAACCTGCATTGAGGAATACATAGTTCTTTATCAGCGTTTCTACATATTCATCTTTGAAATGGTAATCGGGGAATATCTCCTCGTCGGGGATAAAGTTGACCAAAGTGCCGTTGGCTTGGTCGGAGTGAGTGATGGGCGCGTTTTCGGTAGCCTTGCCCCGGCTGAATTCCACCGCCTTTGTTTCGTGTTCGCGGAAGCTCTGCACCAGCATATAAGACGACAGGGCGTTGACAGCCTTAATGCCTACCCCGTTCATACCCACCGATTTCTTAAAGGCCTTGGAGTCATACTTCCCTCCCGTGTTCATCTGTGAGGCTACTTCCAGCACTTTGCCCAGCGGGATGCCCCGCCCGTAGTCGCGCACGGTTACCACGCCCGAGTCGATGACTACGTCGATGGTCTTGCCGTAGCCCATCATGTACTCGTCCATGGCGTTGTCCATTACTTCTTTCAGCAATACATAGATGCCGTCGTCGGGATAGCTCCCGTCGCCTAACTTGCCGATATACATACCGGGGCGCAGGCGAATGTGTTCGTCCCAGGATAAGGTCTTAATGTGGTCTTCGCTGTATATTACCTCTTTGCCTATGGTGCCGTTTATATTTACTTCGTTCATAAATGCTTGATAAATGCTCTTCTTGTCCTTACTTGTTTAACGTCGAAGTATTTCCACTGCGATTGTACTTTATGGTTGTCTTCCAGTTCCAGGTTACTTTCTGCATACTTGTATCCCAATCGGTTGTAGATGGGTATCAGGTCGTAAAACAACAGGGCGTTAACGCCTTTGCTCTGATAGTCGGGGTGTACGCCCATCAGGTAGAGGTCTACCACATCGTTCTTGCCGTACAAGGCCTTGAGCAAGTATATCCATCCAAAAGGAAACAGTCGTCCCTTTGCTTTCCTTAATCCTTTCGACAGGCTGGGCAAGGTGATCGCCAAACCCACTACCTCATCATCTTCACGCACCACAAGTGTTATCAACTCCAACCGTAACATGGGGATATACATCTTCACATAGTAGTCTATTTGCCTTGATGTCAACGGTGAATATCCATATATAGGCTGATAGCATTCGTTCCACAGCTCGAATATCTTGCGTGCATACGGCCAAATCTCCTTAGTCTTCTTAAACTTCTTTATCTTCAAACCGTACTTCTGCATTACGATTTCTGATATGCGCCTATGCCGTTCGGGGATTTCTTCCGGCATCTGTATATGGAACTCGTGCCAGTCGATGTCTTTGCCATAACCCAGGCGGGTAAGGTGTTTATGATAATAAGGATAATTATAGGGAGCTACCATGGTACTCAAGAGGTTGAAACCCTCTACAAGCATTCCTTCATGGTCAAGGTCGGTAAAGCCCAGCGGACCTTGTATGCCGTTCATGCCTTTGTCTTTCGCCCATTGCTCAACTGCACCGAATAAAGCATCCGATACTTCTTCGTTATCGATAAAGTCTACAAAACCGAAGCGTCCGTATTGCTGGTTCCATACTTCATTAGCTTTATGATTGATGATGCCGGCAATGCGCCCCACTATCTTGCCGTTTTCGTCGTAGGCAAGGAAATAAATGGATTCGCAAAACTCAAAGGCAGGATTCTTATCTTCCGATAAGGTCATTATTTCGTCGTCGATAAGGTCTGGCACATGATATTCACATTTTCTATATAATTCCTGATTGAAAACAACAAACTTCCGTAGTGTCGCTTTATCAGTTACTTGCTTAATAGTTATAGCCATTCGTGATAATTATGTCATTGAGAGATTAATCTGTGCAAATATACAATCTTTTTTTGTAATATTGCACAAAATACCAAAGTATGAAAGCAGTAATTGTAGACGGATATACCCTCAACCCCGGCGACCTGAGCTGGGACGGCTTCAAAGCCTTGTGCGAATGTGTTATTTACGATTTTACCCGCTCCGAAGAACTGTATGACAGGGTGAAAGATGCCGATATTATCATTACCAATAAAGTAATCTTGTCGGGCGAGATGATAAGCCGCCTGCCTCAACTCAAGTACATCGGGGTACTGGCCACCGGATATAACATAGTAGATGTAGAAGCGGCGCACGCAAAAGGAATAATGGTTACTAACATCCTGGCTTACAGCACGCAATCGGTTGCCGAGTTGGCCTTTGCCCACCTACTCAATATCGTTAGTCAGGTGGAGTATCATAACCAAGAAGTACATAAAGGAAGGTGGGAGTCGTCGCGCGACTTCAGCTTTTGGGACAAACCCTTTATTGAGCTGGACGGGAAAACGATGGGAATAATCGGGTTAGGTCATATAGGCAGTACGGTGGCTAAGATTGCCTTGGCTTTTAGCATGAAAGTGGTGTCGTCTACCTCGAAGAGTCAAGATGAATTGTCTGTCGGGATTGAGAAAGTGACCCAAGAAGAACTATTCCGCATGAGCGATGTAATTTCTTTACACTGCCCACTCACGCCCGAGACGGAAAAGTTGGTGAACGAAGAAAAACTATCGTGGATGAAGCCCTCTGCTATCCTTATCAATACCGCCCGAGGCGGACTGGTGGACGAGCAAGCCTTGGCTGACGCCCTAAACAACGACCGTCTTTATGCCGCCGGTTTGGATGTACTCTCGCAAGAACCGCCTACATCCGATAATCCTTTGCTCAAAGCCAAGAACTGTTATATTACTCCCCATTATGCCTGGGCTACCCTGGCTGCGCGCCAACGACTGATGTCGACCGCGGTAGCTAACCTGAAAGGTTATTTGGAAGGAAAGCCGCAAAATACGGTGTAGCTTATTAGAAATTGTTTAAGATTTTATTGTTATTCGCTTTTTTACTATTTTGAGATGGATTTTTGGCTTTTTAGTCGCAGGTTTAGCGGGCTAAGCCAAGGATAAAAAGTGAAAAATAGACTCAAAAGAGTTGAAAGAGGATGGCAAAGGAACATGATA
>DAIREI010000014.1:0-11387 GCA_036795675.1 Bacteroidales bacterium | reverse complement strand
TCCTCGCTAAAGATTTTATCCCCGTTATCGAAAAACATATCGCTCCTTTATACAGAGGTAAAGACATTACCACATTTAAGGAGATGGCCGATATAGTCGACAAAGGCATCAATCCCGAAACCGGCAAGGTATGGCACACGGCTATCCGCTACGGTGTAACGCAAGCCTGCCTCGATGCCGTAGCCAAGAGCAAATCGAAGTTGATGGCACAGGTAGTTGCCGAGGAATACGGAACAAGCATTTCCAACAAGCGCATTGCTATCTTTACCCAATCGGGCGACGACCGCTACCTCAATGCGGATAAGATGATTATGAAGGGCGCCGACGTGTTGCCCCACGCATTATTTAATAATGTAGAGACTAAGACCGGACTGAAAGGCGAAAAGATACAGGCTTATGTAGAGTGGCTCAAGAATCGCATCATGCAGCACAAACCCTACGAAAGCTACAATCCGGTTATCCATCTGGACGTGTACGGTACATTAGGTCCCGTTTTCAACAACGACTTCGAGAAAATAGCCGAATACATCGGCACATTGGAAGAGCTGGCCAAGCCTTTCCACATCCGCATAGAAGGACCGGTGGATATGGGCGAACGCGAAGCTCAAATAGATGCTATGGCCAAGATACGTCAGTACATGGAAGCCAATGGCATTAAGGCCGAAATCGTTGCTGACGAATGGTGCAACACCTTGGAAGATGTGATTGACTTTTCGAAACGTAAAGCCGGCCACATGGCACAAATAAAAACCCCCGACCTCGGTGGTATCAACAACTCCATCGAAGCGGTACTTTATTGCAAAGAACACGGCATGGGCGCTTACTTGGGTGGCACTTGCAACGAAACAAGTCGTTCGGCCGAAGTGTGTGCGCACGTTGCCATGGCTACTTCGCCCATCCAATTGCTGGCTAAGCCGGGCATGGGTGTAGACGAAGCCTATATGCTTGCTTTCAACGAAATGCAACGGATATTGGCATTGAAAGACAAATTATAATACCTTGTTATTTATGGAAGAAATAAGAATACTGTCCCCTACCGCCATCCTCGGCTACGGTTTCCCGATGGAATCGTTTATCGAGGGGATGAAACGCAAACCGCACGTCATCGCGGTAGATGCAGGCTCTACCGACCCCGGCCCCTACTACTTGGGAGCCGGCAAGTCGTTTACCGACTACAATTCGGTAAAGCGCGACCTTGAGATTATGATTCCCGCAGCCATCGAAGCCGGTATACCGGTTATCGTGGGCACGGGCGGAGGAAGCGGCGGCTACCCCCACGTAGAGTTCTGCCGCAATATAATAGAAGAAATCGCACGCGAAAAGCAACTCTCCTTCAAGCTGGCGGTTATCCAGTCGGAGATGGACAAAGAGCTGGTGAAATCCAAGCTAAGGAAAGGCGAAGTAGTGCCTTTGCATCCCGCCGGCCCCATCACCGAAGAAGACGTGGACAACACCGTACGCATTGTGGCTCAGATGGGCGAAGAACCTTTCATCAAGGCATTAAACGAAGGCGCCAATGTTATCTTGGCAGGCCGTGCTTACGACCCCTCGGTGTTTGCAGCACTGGCTATCAAAGAAGGCTTCGACAAGGGATTAGCCATTCATATCGGCAAAATACTGGAATGTGCTTCCATCGCCGCCCTGCCGGGCAGCGGCAGCGACTGCATGTTCGGCTACCTGCACAAGGACGACTTTGTACTCGAACCCCTGTCGCCCTTGCGCAAGTGCACTACCCTATCGGTAGCAGCCCATACGCTGTATGAGAAGACCAATCCCTACGTGCTTCCCGGCCCCGGTGGCGCTATCGACTTGCATGACTGCAAGTTCACCCAAATCACCGACAACATGGTAAAAGTGACGGGCAGCAAGTTCGTTCCTACTGAAGAGTATTTCGTGAAGTTGGAGGGCGTGAAGAAGGTCGGTTATCGCACCATTTCGGTGGCGGCAGCCAAAGACCCGATAATGATTGAGAAGATAGACTCTATCGTTCAGAGCGTGAAAGACCGCGTGAGGAATAACTTCGAGGGCTACGGCATCACCGACTTCTTCCTCGACTTTAAGATCTACGGAAAGAACGGCGTGATGGGTCTATTCCCCGGAGCAGACAAGCGTGTGGCGCACGAGCTATGCATCGTCATCGAAGCTGTTGCTCCCACGCAAGACCAGGCCGACACCATCTGCGGATTTGCACGTAGCACCATGCTCCATTTCGGTTACGAAGGACGCATCTCTACCGCCGGAAACTTGGCGTTCCCCTTCTCTCCATCCGATTGCAAGGTGGGCGAAGTGTACGAGTTCAACGTCTACCATCTGATGAAGGTGGACGACCCTATGGCGCATTTCCCGATTGCTTATACTCAGTACAAGAATGGAGTAGACTAAAACAGGTCATTGCCCCTAAATCCCCTGAAGGGGACTTCCTACCCCATTTAGGGGTCGGGGCTAGCTCCTCTTTAGGGGCGGGGGGGCGGAACGGAGGCGAACGCCACTATGAAATCATCGAGGCTGTCGTCTTTATCAAGGTTCAGCTTCTTGCGCAGGCGGTAGCGGTTTTTATTGATGGAATCGGGCGAAAGATTCTGCATCTGCGCAATCTGTTTGGCAGAAAGGCCTATCTTGATATAGGCGCAAAGCTTGAGGTCGTTGGGGGTAAGGTTGGGATAGGCCGACTTGAGCGATTCGAAGAAATTGGGGTCGATTTGGTTGTAGTGGACCATAAACTCGTTCCAGAAGTCGTCGTCGGTATTGAGGTTGTTCTTGATCAACTTCTCAATCTCTTGGTTCATCTTTTTATAATTGTCGGGCGTTTGCTTGCTGCTGAGTTCCAGCACTTGGTTCAGGATTTCGTTCTTGTTGGCCAGCAGCATCGAGTAGGAGGTAATCTCGCGCAATTTATCCTTTATCTTTTCCGATTGCTTGCGCTTGGTTTTGTGTTCCTGCACCAATTGCTGGGAGAGTTCTTGATTCTCAATCTCCTTCAGGAGTGCCAATTGATGCGTGCTGCGCCGCTTCTGAACCGTGACCAGCAGCAGCAGCACAATGATGATGATGATTCCTACTGATAATACAGCCGTGATAATCATCTGCCGGTTGCGCAAGGCCATCTCCTGCTCCGATATTTTCACTTTATTGCCCGACGATTCCAGCACCATGGCCACATACGACTGATAATCGCCCATCGTTTTGCTGTTCATCAGTTTGGATATCAAGTCGTTGTATTCTTTCAGATAATAGTAGGCGCTATCCACCCTGTCCAGCTCCATGTATAGAAGCGACAGGCTGTAGGCCACCGATGCCAGCTGGTCGGGATTGGAATCTTGCACGGCAATCTGCTGCACCTTGCGATAATACTCCTCTGCTTTCTTGTAATCGCCGTTGTGCCGGTGGTAGTTGCCCACGTTGCCGTAAAGCAGCATCAGGTAGTTGTTGTTGTCGAGGTTTTTCATCAGTTCCAATGCCTCCTCGTAGCAGACGATGGCTTTGTCGCGCTGTTCCATGCCGGTATAGTACGAACCCAGGTTGATGCGGGCCACGACAGACACAATCTTTTCGCCCGATTTATCGATGTCGGGCAAGATGCCTGCTATAGCCTTGGCCGCCGCTTCATACTCCCCCCGCTGAAATTGCATCCGCGTGCGGTTGATATAGAGGCGGTAATAATCAGGCTCGCCGTAAGCGACCAGCTTTTCTAATTCGTTGTAGTAGTGTTCGCTCAGCTCGTAGTTCTGGCTGTAGGGGCCGACATTGCCCAGCGTCATCAGCGTGCGGATGATCAGCTTCTTGTCTTTCAGCGCTTCGGCTTTGTTGTAGGCGTCCAATGCCCCTTGAAAGGCTTCCATGTAGTTGCCATGCGCCATATTGACCAAGGCGCGCGAATAGGTGAGCAGGGCGATGTCGTATTCGTCTTCCACTAACCCTTCGGTATTGAGCAGGGAATCTATCCTCGGCACAAGGGCGGGTTCGTTGCTGCGGTGAGAGTATTCGGTAAGCGTATCCCAATAAATGGCCTGTATGAGAAGACTTTTATCTTCAGCATTGTCATTGGCAATCTGATACAATCGATTAACCAACTGCCGGGTCAGTGTCCCTTGCGAAAGGTAATTGTCCTCGATGATGCGCGCAATGGAGTCGACCATCTGCCGGGCGGGAGAAGCACTTGCAACAGACAGGGTAGTTAGTAATGCAATAATGATGAAGCCGATTTTTTTCACGGTATAAGTCAGATATTTTTCATTACAAAAGTACATGAAAATCGGTTTATTTCCAAGTGCATGTAATAAAAATCAAGACCACTCATGTCTGGCTTACTACCGTTAATCAGTTCTCAGCTCTTCACTCTTAGTTCTTATTCACTATCGGCGGCTTGCGGAAGTTATCTACCCGGTCGCTTTGCAGTTGCAGCTCTTCAAACAGGATAGCCTCGGGAGTGATAAGGGTCATCGGATTGTTGAGAATGGTGTCGTACACTTGCTCCTTGTCCGATACGCCTACAATGTTGCGGAACGACTTCTCGTCCAAGTCGTTGATGGCTGCCGAGCGGATACGGGTTTCTTTGCCTGTGGCAACGTTTACCTGATACAGCGCTACCGGATAATAGCCGCCGCCCGAGGTTTCGCGCACGATGTAAGCATAGTCGTAGCCTTCCTCTTTAGCCAGCTTCAATAACTCTTCTTTCAGTTTGGCCGATTCCATAGTACGGGTATCGCTTACGCGAATCACTCCCGATGAGATGTCGGAAGCCATGGATAGCCCCAGCAGGGCGTGGCCGTTGGAGTGGGGAACTTTAGGAGTGGGTACGCGGTCGCTAAGCAGGGTTTTAAGTATGCCGTTTTCAACCAAGGTTATCTTTTCGGGGGGCACAACGCCTTGTCCGTCGATAGGTGCATAGCCAAACAGCGGTTTGCCGTTGTAGGTCTTGGTTCCCGTCAGGTCTTCTATGGTGATTTCGCGAGCGGTAACCCGTTTGCCTATCATGTCTTCGATGGAGTTTCCTCCGTAGGAGAAGCCGCCCGATGTAAGCGGTTTGCGTTCGGCAACGAGCGAGATAGAGCCGCTGATAAGATTGGCATGTATGGCCGAGATAACGGCAAGCCCTTCAAACAATACCGGGCCGGAGTAAGACTCTTCCATCTTGGGCGCATGAATTTCTTCTATCATTCGCTCGGCTACTATGCGGCATTGCTTCTTCGCTTCGTCGATAGAGGGATACTCGCCGGGCAAGGCATAGGAAAGGAAGAGCGAGTTGCTCATATTCTCGCCGTCTTCGGTCTTGCCCGTAACCCCTATGGATAATGAGGCTACCGTAAGCGGATAGCGGAATTCGGTTCCTTCGGTATTGTAGAAGTAGATATAGGCGTCGTAAACCAAGATGGAGACATCCGAATCCAATACTTCGGGGTAGTCGTTGAATACGGCCGAAGCGGCTTTTACATAGTTTTCGTAGCCGGCCTTATCAAATGAAACCTGCTTGCGGGGAAGGTCGTTCATTACCACCACAGGTGTCTTGTCCCAATCGGGAAGTTCCAGGTCTTTGGCCGGGATGTTCAGTTGCTTTATGGTAGCCATCTTTTGCTCGTAGGTTTCGGCGGCATTCTTATAAATGGCGTCTATGTCGCGCCAGATGGTATAGCGTATTCCCCTTTCGTCATTTTCGAGGCAGGGTGTGCCGTCATAGCCGACCGAGCCGCCTGTACTGCCGTAGTAGTTCTCGTCGGAACAGAGATAATCGCCGATAAGCAAACGGCAAGCCGATGAGCGGAAAGGCGTATAGTTGGATCCGGTAAGCGCACCGTGCGAGGCCGAAACGCTCAGGCTCTGCATATCGCCCATGGTGTATGAGATGAAGAAAGGCCGTTGCAGGTTATCGAGTTTCAATCCTGCCAGTCCGCGGTCTACCTCTTTCTTAAGGGATTGGGCAATCAGGTTTTCGGGCGAGAGGCTTACCCGCAGGCCGTCCGACTCGGGTTTGGAGAGGATAGGGGGTTGCGTTTGGCTCTTGGCCCGCTTTTGTGTTTCTATCTGTTTTACGAATAGGGCCGGCGAAATACACGATACGGGCACGGAACCCGATTCGGCTCCGCAACTGCCGTTGAATATGCCGTACTCTTCTCCGCAAGCTTCTATTTGAGAGAACATGGCCAGCGGGGTGCCCACCAGGTCTACGCCGCGAACCAGTTCGTTGGGACGTCCGTCTACATAAATGCGGTACACCACCAGCGGGCTTACATTGAACGCATTGGGCGAGTAGCGGCTGGTATTGGTAAAGCCGCCCGATACTTCTTTAAAGTAGTAGGCGTATTGCTTCCCCTGGCTTTTGGCTTCCTTGCGCAGGCGCTTAATCAACTCGTCGTCGCTAAGGCGTTGCGTGCTTTCCACTATCAGGTTGGACTGACGCGAAATCGGAGCTGCGCCTATCTGTCCCCGTCCGTGTCCGTTGCTGTGCAAAAAGCCTTCGATAGGCGTGCGTGCCATTAAGAAGTCTTTCAGTATCCCTTTCTTCACCACTTCCACCCGTTGTCCGCGTATGCCGTCGTCGTCAAACACATAGTATCCGTTCAGCGGGTTGCTGTTGTAATGTTTCAAGGTGGGGTCGAAAGTTACGCTCAAGTGTTTGGGCAGTACCCTTTCGTCTATCTTCTTCTTGAATGTCTGGGCGTCGTTCTCGTCTTTCAGGCGGGTTCCTTCTACGCGATGGCCGAATATTTCATGAAAGAAAACACCGGCTGCTGCAGGTGAGAGGATGGCAGGGCCTGTAAACGACTCCACTACCGGAGCCTTTTTCAGGTCGGATAGCATCCGGCTTATCTCATCAGCCTTTTTCAGTACTTCCTCGTCGGTTGGCAGTTCGTCGGCCGAGTAGGCCAGCCAGGTATGAGTTAGCGGGAGATACATCCCGTCTTCCGCCCAGGCTTCGGCCGAGATGGCTAAATTGTACACGATGCGATTCTCGGCTATTTCGCGCCCTTCGGTATCAAGCAATAACCGTCGCGAATTGTCTATCTGGAAATAGGCATATCCGTCGATTAAATCGGGGTTTTTATCAAATACGGCCGAGTAGAGTCGCACCTTTTCTTCCATAGCCCTATAGTCGATTCCCATCGAATCCCAACTGATGGGAGCCTCGTAATACGATTCGGCTTTGTCGACAGAGAAGTCGGGCGATTTGTCTTCCTGCTCTACCTTCACCGCCAGGTTGGCCTTTATCTGTTCGTACAGTTGAATATCTTCCTTATACAGGCCGTCGAGTTGGAGCCAAAGGTAAGTTTTCAATAATTGCGGGTTCTCTTCGTAGGGTATGGCTTCTACATTTACGCGCATATCGCGGTAGCTTCCGTAGCCCGAGCCGCGTATCTCGTGCGAGTTGTCGAGGTTGTGGTCGCCCACACGCATGGCGGTAGACAAAGCCCTCATCGGCGAGTTAAGGATGGCGGGGGTTTGCAGCCTGCCCAATCGTCCCAACGTGCCCACCGATTGAACATCGTCGAGTCTTACCATGATATAGTAAGCGGGAATGGGTTGCTCTTTTAGTACATCGAAGTTTCTGTTTAGTTCGGTTTTCAGTATAGAAAAAGCGGGGTCTTGCGATTGTCCCAAGCTGAAAGAAGTTGCCGCAATTACAGACAGCAACAAGATTATCAAACGTTTATTCATAAAATGAGAATGAAGTTCATAAATAATTAATTGAACGCAAATGTACGAATATTTAGGTAGCGGGCAAGCCGATATGAAAAAAATAACTTACATTTGCACTATCCTTTAATCATGAAGTTATGCCTGTAAGATTGGAAGTTTGTTGTGAGAACTTAACCGCTGTACGCCATGCCAAGCAAGCCGGCGCCTACCGCGTAGAGCTATGCCGCGATCTGAAAACCGGAGGTCTCACCCCGAATCGCGAAGACATTGTGAAAGCCAGAGCCGTAGAGGGCATTAAGTTGAACGTGCTTATCCGTCCCCGCGAAGGCGATTTCGTGTACTCGACTCAAGAGTTGGACCGGATGAATGGTGACATCCGTTTCTGCGGCGAAAGCGGCTGCGACGGCGTGGTTATCGGGGCGCTCGGCCCCCACGGCACGGTAGACAAGGAAGCTATGGCCGGATTGATAGACACGGCATTGCGCTATTTCATGAGCATCACTTTCCACCGTGCATTCGACGAATCGTTCGACCTGATCGACTCAATGGAAGACTGCATCGCCTTGGGTTGCGACCGCATACTTACCTCGGGCGGGCGCGAAACCGCTTTCGACGGGATGCCGGAACTGAAAGAGCTGATAGAGCGCTCGGAAGGACGCATCATCATCATGCCCGGATGCGGCGTTACCCCCGAAAATATCGACGAGATAGCCAACTATACCGGCTGCAACGAAATACACGGCAGTTTTCAAGGCTCATTGGAGAAGATGAAAGAAGCCGTAGCACAAATCAGTCATTATAAATTATGAAGAAACTCGTATTAATCCTGTTAGCCGCCTTGTTTCTCTTTTCGTGCGAAAACAAGAACAAGCATTTCATGAGTGATAAAAACTATCGTTTGGCTGTGGAAGCCCAATTTGAAAAACGCAAAGAGCAGGCGGCGCATCGCAGCGAAGCCCTGTTTTCGGTGTTCGATAAAGAAGACCTTAGCCTGCGGCAAAAAGAGGCGCTCCAATTCCTCTACGCCTATATGCCCCTTAGCGACTTGGCCGACTATGACGGCGAATTCTTTCTTCGTCAGGTAGATGCTGCTTTTCAAGCTCGCGATTACTTCAATTGGGGCAAGACGGTGCCCGAAGACATCTTCCGTCATTTTGTAATGGTGTACCGCGTGAATAACGAATACTTGGATACGGCGCGTATGGTCTTTTTCGACGAACTGAAGGAGAGGATAAAAGACCTCTCGATGTACGATGCCGCCCTGGAAGTAAATCATTGGTGCCACGAAAAGGTTACTTACCGCGGCACCGACGGTCGCACTTCGGCTCCCTTGGCGCTGGTTAAGACCTCGTGGGGGAGATGCGGCGAGGAATCGACCTTTACCACTACCGCCCTTCGTGCCGTGGGCATCCCCGCCCGCCAGGTATATACGCCCCGCTGGGTGCATACCGACAGCAACCATGCCTGGGTAGAGGTGTGGATTGACGGCAAATGGCATTACCTCGGCGCCTGCGAACCCGACTACGAGTTGGACAGGGCTTGGTTTGACGGCCCCGCCAAGCGTGCCATGATGATGCATACCAACGTGTTCGGACGCTACGAAGGGCCTGAAGAGAAGACGCTGGAAACCCCCTTGTACTCCATTATCAACCTGCTCGAAAACTATGCCGATACCCGTGTGGTAAACGTGTATGTACAAGACGTAAACGGAGCGCCGGTGGATGATGCCAAGGTGCAATTCAAGGTGTACAACTTTGCCGAACTCACCCCGATAGCTACCACGCATACCGACGAGGGCGGAAAAACATCTGTCATATCCGGCATGGGCGACATTATGGTATGGGCAAACAAAGACGACCGTTTCGGTTATATAAAGTCCACACCCGATGACGAAACCGTGACCGTAGTATTAGACCATCACCCGGGAGTGACTCCCCCCGAGGAGTTTGTGATGAATGTACCCCCCGAGAAGCCTGTCGGCATCCCCGATTCGGTACTGCTTGCAGCCAATGCCGTCCGTTTTGTTCAGGAAGACTCCATAAGGAACGCTTATATGAGTACTTTCCCCGATGAGGCTTTCGCCAAGAAACTGTCCGAAGAAACCGCCCTGCATGAAGCCGATGTATGGAAGTACATATCGCTGTCGCAAGGCAATTGGCAGGAGATTGAACGCTTTATCCGCGAGCACCATACCAAGCCCGAACTGTTTCCTTTCCTGGCCTCGTTGACCGAAAAAGACCTGCGTGACACGCCGGCCGCTTACCTCAACGATCACATCAACCACCGCGACCTCGACTCGCTGGCGCTTGCGCAAGAAACTTGGGTGAAGTACATCCAATCGCCACGCATCGGCTTGGAGCTGATTAAGCCTTGGCGCAGCTACCTGCAAAGACAATTCGGCGCAGAGCAACAAGCGATTTTCCGTAACGATGTATCACTTTTGATTGATTATATAAAGGGAAATATTATCCTCGATGAGGAGGAAAATTACTACAACTGCCGCATTACCCCGCAGGGTGTGCATGAGTTGAAGATTGCCGACGCCCGCTCGCGCGACGGCTACTTTATTGCGCTCTGCCGCAGTTTTGCCATTCCCGCAAGGATAGAAAGAGCTACCGGCAAGCCGCAGTATATGCAAGGAAAACATTGGGTAGATGCCGTTTTCGATGCCCCGCAACCCGGCGACAATCAGGCGAAAGGCTATTTGGGGGTAAATAATGATAAGAACAATGTGGTGAAACCCATCTACGGCTCGCATTACACCATAGCCCAATACGATGACGGAGACTATCACACGCTCAACTTCCGCAGTTACCCCGATGTGCGCAACTTCCCTTATATGCTGGAGTTGACGCCCGGATTCTACCGCCTGATGGCAGGCAGCCGCGCCAATGACGGTTCGGTATTCGTGTCGGAGCAATACTTCGAGATCCTTCCCGAAGGCGGTGACATCGTAACCGTAAAACTGCCCGCCGTAGAAGGTAAACTCTTCGTAAAGGGCATCATCGATATGAACACCATAGTAGATACTGCCGACGGCAAGACTACACTCAAAGACCTCTCGAACGGCAAGGGCATTATGCTCTGCTTTGTCGACCCCGGCAAGGAGCCGTCCATCCACATTTTGCAAGACCTGCCGGCCACCGGCGAAGCCCTGGGCCAATGGGGCGGAGGCGTATTGATGCTCATCCCCGACGACAAGGTAAATGCTACGTTCAATCCCGCCAACTTCAAGGGATTGCCCGCTCAAACCGCCTGGGCCACCGATTACGGCCGCTCGCTGCTGAACGAAGCCTGTTCGGCCTTGCAATTGCAATGGAAAGACAACTTCCCGCTCACCCTCTACCTCACCGCTAACGGCGGCATTCTCTTCTCGTCCGAAGGCTACCGCATCGGCATCGGCGAGAACATTTTGAGGACGATAAATGAGGAGCTTAAAACTAAAAGATAAAAACTAAAAATTAAAGATTGTTCTGTCGGGAATTATTGTTACCTTTGCAACGTAAGAGCTGTCTTTGCCCCCAACCCCCTGAAGGGGGCTTTGCGCAACTTTTAGTTCTTAGTTCTTAGTTCTTAGTTCTTAGCTCTTAGCTCAAAGATTGTACACTCTTTAACGCCGACACTGTAGACCCTCGAACGTCGACACTGTACACCCTTTAACCCTAAGGGTCTACACCTTTAAAGTCTTCAAGCCTGTTTTCTCTTTTCGGTAAGCCTATCTTCACTTTCCGGCAAACCTATTTTGGACAAGGAAC
>DAIREI010000013.1:0-11489 GCA_036795675.1 Bacteroidales bacterium | reverse complement strand
GCTTGTGAGGCTTCGCTTGTGAGCGCGCTTCGCACGTGGCGAATAGTGAAGCGCGAAGCGCACTAAAGCTATCGGCTATTTCATTGCAAAAATAATAAAAAAGAATGAGAGAGAAAAGAAAAAGAGGCCATATTTTTTGGAAATTATGATGGAATAAAAGCGAGCTGAAAGCTCGAAATAGCTAAGGATAGGGTTTTAACCCTATCGATATATTGCTCACCCACAACAAATACGCCCTGAAAGGGCGTAATATAGACCCAATGAATATATAACCCTTTCAGGGTATGATGTTTAACTCGCGATATTTGATTGATAGGGTTAAAACCCTATCCTTAGTTATTATATGCTTTCAGCACATACTCTTCCATTAATCCTTAAACATTAAACACTTAACGCTAAACATTCTTTCATTTCCTTCATTTCTTTCATTATTTTCATTCTTTTGTTGTACCTTCGTACGTCAAAATCATCGCCCATTGAAAACCGAATTATTCATAGCCCGAAAGATATTGTTCAGTAAGGACGGCGAGAAGAATGTTTCTCCTCCGGCCATACGGGTGGCTATTGTCAGCATTGCATTGGGGTTGATTATCATTATCTTGGCTGTGTCTATCGTGGTGGGATTTAAAGAGGAAGTGGCGGGCAAAGTAATCGGTTTCGGCAGCCATATACAGATAAGCAATATCAAGAATACCAATTCGTACGAAACAGAACCGACCGCGTTTACCGCCGGTTTTATCGACAGCGTCGCTCACTTCCCCAACATCGCTCACGTGCAGCCCTTTGCTACCATGCCGGGCATTATCAAGACCGATGATGAGGTGCATGCCGTTATCTTGAAAGGGGTGGATGAGAATTACGATTGGGACTTCTTCCAATCGAACCTGATTGATGGCGACGTGCTGAACATCGTACCCGACTCTACCACTACGCAGGTGCTTATATCGAAGGTGATAGCTGACAAACTCAACTTCGCTGCAGGCGATTCCTTTGTTACTTACTTCATCCAAGAGCCGATACGCGCACGCAAGTTCAGCATTGCGGGAATCTATCAAACCAACTTCTCGGATTACGACAAGCTCTTTGTCTTTGCCGATATTAAGCAAATAAGGCGCTTGAACGGCTGGACGAAAAACGAATCGAGCGGCCTGGAACTGTTGGTGAGCGACTACGACAAACTCGACCAAACAGCTTACGACATGTACTTCGAGCTAGCCGGGCGAACCGACAGCAACGGCAACCCTTTCTATGTGCGTTCGATAAAGGAACTGAACCCCATGATATTCCATTGGCTCGACGTATTGAACATCAACGTGGTAGTGATACTGGTGTTGATGCTTATCGTGGCCGGCTTCTCCATGATATCGGGCCTGCTTATCATCATCATTGAACGCGCCAATATGATAGGCGTATTGAAATCATTGGGCGAAAACAACGCCAGCATACGCAAACTATTTCTGATTGTATCAGTTTTCCTTATCGGCCGGGGCTTGCTGTGGGGCAATATTATTGCATTTGCCCTCTGTTTTATCCAGAGTCGCTTCGGGATAATAAAACTCGACCCGGTGGACTATTACCTGTCGGCCGTGCCCGTTCATTACAACCTTTGGTATGTGCTTTTGATTAATCTTGGCACACTTCTTGTAACTTTCCTCATGTTAATAGGTCCATCCTATATTATTGCAAAAATATCTCCGGCTAAAACCATTCGTTTTGAGTGATATGCTTGCTATTTAGGCAGAATAGGATTAACTTTGCGCCCCGTTACACAAGTATTTATAACTTAAACAATATATTAAATAATGAACGTTACGTTAAATAACATCGATGCTGTAAACGCAACATTGACCGTTGAGATCAAGAAAGAGGACTATGCTCCCGAAGTAAAAAAAGGATTGAAGAAGATTAAAGATACCGCTTCGATACCGGGCTTTCGTCCGGGCATGGCTCCGGACAGCATGATACAGAAACGTTTCGGCAAGTCGGTAAAAGTAGAGGAGGTAACCCGCATGGTAGGCGAACAACTCAATGCCTACATCAACGAAAACAACCTCAACCTGCTGGGCGAACCGCTACCCAACGAAGATCAGAAACTACAGGACTTTGAAAATCAGGACGATTTCTCTTTTGTCTTCGATCTTGCCCTGGCCCCCGAGATAAACTTCTCGCTCACCAAAGACGACGTTGTACCTTATTATAATATCATCCCCGAAAAGAAAACCATCGACGAAAGAATAGAGGGTTATCAATCGCATTACGGCACTTACGAGCAAGCGAACGAAGTGGAAGATAACGATATGGTAAAAGGCTTGTTGATAGAGCTGAATCCCGACGGCAGCGCAAAAGAAGGCGGAATAAACAACGAGAACGCTATGCTCTTGCCCGATTATATCAAAAACGAAGAAGAGAAAGCCAAGTTTATGGGCGCTAAATTGGGCGATACCATCGTCTTCAATCCCCATAAAGCCTACGAAGGCAATGAGGCCGAACTTTCATCATTCTTGAAAATAGAGAAAGAAGCAGTGGGCGAATACACCGGCGACTTCTCGCTGAAGATAGAAGATATAACCCGCTACAAGAAAGCCGCATTGAACAAGGAACTCTACGATAAGATATTCGGCGAAGGTGTGGTAAAGAATAAAAAGGAGCTGGAGACCAAAGTGAAAGAAGAGATTACCGAACAACTCCGTCCCGATAGCGATTATAAATTCTTCCTCGATACCAAAGACTTGTTGATGGATAAAACCAAAGACATCGCATTCCCCGATGCTTTCCTCAAACGCTGGTTGCTGGAATCGAACCCCGAATACCAACCCGAAGTGATGGAAGAAGAGTATCCCAAGACGATTGATTCGCTCCGTTTCCATCTTATTAAGAATAAAATAGTAAAAGACTATGATATTAAGATAGAGATGGAAGATATAAAGCAAGCGGCCACGGGACTTGCCCGGGCGCAGTTTGCTCAATACGGAATGCCCAACGTTCCCGATAACCTGCTGGAAAACTATGTGAGCGAGATGTTGAAGAAAGAAGACACCATTCGCAACCTGGCCGATAAGGTAGTGGAGGACAAAATAATTGTGGTATTGAAAGACAAAGTCACCCTCGACCCGAAAGACATTAAGATAGAAGATTTTAATAAATTATTTACAGAAGACATTAAATAAAAAGGAAACATTATTATGAACGATTTTAGAAAATACGCCGTGAAGCATTTAGGCATGAACGGCCATACGCTCGACGACACGATTCGTGCCCAACGGGAGTACATCAATCCTTATATCCTGGAAGAACGTCAGATGAACGTTACCCAACTCGATATTTTCTCGCGCCTGATGGCAGACCGCATCATCTTCTTAGGAACGCAGATAGACGATTATACAGCCAACACGCTACAAGCGCAGTTGCTTTACCTCGACTCGGCCGACCCCGGCAAAGACATATCCATCTACATCAACTCACCCGGAGGATCAGTATATGCAGGTTATGGCATATACGATACCATGCAGTTCATTTCGAGCGATGTATCCACCATCTGTACCGGCATGGCCGCATCTATGGCTGCTGTACTGCTGGTTGCCGGAACCAAAGGCAAACGCTCGGCATTGACTCATTCGCGAGTAATGATACACCAACCGCTGGGTGGCGCCCAAGGGCAGGCTTCCGACATAGAGATTACTGCACGCGAGATACTGAAAATAAAGAAAGAAATTTATATGATTATAGCCGATCATTCCGGCCAGCCTTACGACAAGGTGGTACAAGACGGCGACCGCGACTTCTGGATGACTTCGGAAGAAGCCCTGCAGTACGGGATGATTGACCAGGTACTAACGAAGAAGAAATAATGGCAAAGCAATCCATCGATCGTTGCAGTTTCTGTGGACGCCCCAGGCAGGAGGTGAACCTGTTGATATCGGGCATTGACGGCTTCATTTGCGAAGACTGTTCCGAACAGGCTTATACCATTGTGCAGGAGTCGTTCGGGCACCTGAGGAAGCGGTCTGTACTCGAACTGGGAGAGTTGCCTACACCCAAAGGGATTAAGGACTTTCTGGACCAATACGTTATCGGGCAAGATGCCGCCAAGCGCTACCTGTCGGTTTCGGTGTACAACCATTACAAACGGCTGATGCAGCCCGATACTGATGATGTAGAGATAGAAAAGTCGAACATCATCATGGTAGGGCCTACCGGTACGGGTAAGACACTTCTTGCCAAGACGATTGCCCGCCTGCTGAAAGTGCCGTTCACCATTGTCGATGCCACGGTATTGACCGAAGCCGGATACGTAGGCGAAGACATAGAAAGCCTGCTCACCCGCCTCTTGGCTGTGGCTGATTATAATGTGGAAGAAGCCGAACGGGGTATCGTGTTCATCGACGAGATAGACAAGATTGCCCGCAAGAGCGATAACCCCTCCATCACCCGCGACGTAAGCGGCGAAGGCGTGCAACAAGGCTTGCTCAAATTGCTGGAAGGCTCTGTGGTGAACGTCCCCCCTCAAGGCGGGCGCAAGCATCCCGAGCAGAAGATGATACAGGTAAATACGAACAACATCCTCTTCATCTGCGGAGGCGCTTTCGACGGGATAGAGCGTAAGATTGCCCAGCGCCTCAATACCCAGGTGGTAGGCTTCAACGCCAGCCAGAAGAACCAGCATATTGACCGAGACAATCTCTTGAAGTATATCGCTCCGCAAGACTTGAAGGCCTTCGGGCTGATACCTGAAATCATCGGACGGCTTCCCATCCTCACCTACCTCGACCCATTGGACAGGGGGACGCTTCGCAGCATACTCACCGAGCCGAAGAACTCCATCATCAAGCAATATGAAAAGATATTCGCGATGGACAAAATCAAGCTGACTATCGACCCTGAAGTATTGGACTACATAGTTGACAAGGCTATCGAGTTCAAGCTGGGAGCCAGGGGGCTGCGCTCCATCACCGAAGACATTATGGTAGACGCCATGTTTGAATTGCCCGGCACCAAGAAGCGGGTATTCCATGTCACGTTAGATTATGCCAAAGAGAAGGTGGAGAAAGCGGACTATGCAAACAAAGATATAGCGTAAGGGAGTTGAAAGTGGAGAATTGAACAAGATAATAAAGTAAGAGGCGCATATAATGCGCCTCTTCTTTTTTTATTCAATATCACGCATTAGCATAATCGCTCTTTAAGTCTTCAACATCACGGCTGAAGACTGATACGCCATATTTACCCATTATCTCAATAAAAGCTCGCTTAGACAAACCAACCATATCAGAGGCTTGCCCACTCGTAAGTATGCCGTCTTCATACATCTTGGCGGCTAAATAAACCGAAACATCAAATGTGTTGAAATCTCCCGATTCAGGAAGATTTAATACTATGGACTTCATGACTGATGCAAATATTAAATATTAATCATGACAAAGATAATCATTTTTTTTAATCTCAACTTTAGTTACTACCTTTGTACACGCATAATATTAGCAAACCAACTTATTTATTTATAACATGAAAAAGTACAATTTCAATGCAGGTCCTTGCATCCTTCCTGTTCCTGCTGTAAACAGCACAATCGATGCAATTCGTGATTTTGAAGGCACAGGTATTGGTCTATTGGAAATCAGCCACCGTACCAAAGGTTTTGAAGCAGTAGTAGCCGACACAGTGTCACTGTTCAAAGAATTATTGAACATCCCCGAAGGCTATTCGGTTATCTTCCTTGGTGGTGGAGCCAGCTTGCAGTTTTGCATGCTTCCTTATAACTTGATGGAAAAGAAATCGGCTTACCTCAACACAGGCGTGTGGGCCAACAAAGCACAGAAAGAAGCCAAGTTGTTCGGTGAAGTAGTAGAAGTTGCTTCTTCAAAGGATGCCAACTACACTTTCGTTCCGAAAGACTATGTAATTCCTACTGATGCAGACTATTTCCACATCACCACCAACAACACCATTTACGGTACGGAACTTCATACCGACATCGACAGCCCCGTTACTTTGGTGGCCGATATGTCGTCCGACATCTTCTCTCGTCCCGTAGACATAAGCAAGTACGGCATTATTTATGGTGGTGCACAAAAGAACCTGGCTCCTGCCGGTGTTACTTTCGTTATCATTAAGGATGAGTTGCTGGGCAAAGTAAGCCGCCCCATCCCCACCATGCTCGACTATCGCACACACATTAAAGACGGTTCGATGTTTAATACGCCTCCTGTATTGCCTATCTACACCGCTCTTCAAACGCTGAAATGGCTGAAAGGCTTGGGCGGACTGGAAGTGATGTACAAGATGAATAAAGAAAAAGCAGGCTTGCTGTACGATGAAATCGACCGCAACCCCTTGTTCGTAGGCACGGCAGCTAAGGAAGACCGTTCGCTGATGAACATTTGCTTTGTAATGGCAGAAGGGCATAAAGACCTCGAAGCCGACTTCTTCAAGTATGCTACCGACCGTGGCATGGTAGGTATTAAGGGTCACCGTTCAGTTGGCGGTTTCAGAGCCTCTACTTACAACGCCTGCCCGAAAGAAGCCGTAGAAGCATTGGTAAAATGCATGCAAGACTTCGAAGCAGAACATAAGAAGTAAGAAAAGCGTTTAATTGCTGAATCAAGAACCAAGATTCAAGACTGGAGGGAAAGTCTATGACTCCCTTAATTGTGCAAAGCACAAAAGTCTTGGTTCTTGGTTCTAATAATCTTGATTCATAATAAAATTAATAAACCCCATTAAAAACAGTACTACTATGCAAACCATGGACAACTTCAATTTTGCAGGACAAAAGGCATTCGTACGTGTAGACTTCAACGTACCGTTAGATGAAAACTTCAACATTACCGACGATACACGCATCCGCGCGGCTATCCCTACACTGAAAAAGATATTGGGCGAAGGCGGAAGTGTGATTATCGGCTCTCACTTGGGGCGCCCCAAAGGTCCGGCAGACAAATTCTCACTTAAGCATATCCTGCCTCGCGTATTGGAACTGTTGGGACAAGAGGTAGACTTTGCCGACGACTGCCTGGGCAAGCAAGCGATTGACAAATCGGCCGCGCTGAAACCGGGAGAAGCCCTTATGTTGGAAAACCTCCGCTTCTATGCTGCCGAAGAAGGTAAGCCCCGCGGTTTGGCCGAGAACGCCGGCGAAGAAGAGAAAAAAGCGGCCAAGAAAGCCGTTAAAGAAGCGCAGAAAGAGATGGCCAAGCAATTGGCTTCTTATGCCACCGTGTATGTGAACGATGCATTCGGAACAGCCCATCGTGCACATGCTTCCACCGCCGTTATTGCCGATTACTTCGATGCCGACCATAAGCTATTCGGCTATCTGATGCAGAACGAAATTGATGCGGTAGAGAAAGTATTGAAAGACACCGCTCGCCCATTCACCGCTATCATGGGTGGCTCGAAAGTATCGTCCAAAATAGAGATTATCGAGAATCTGCTTACCAAGGTCGACAACCTCATCATCGGGGGCGGTATGACCTACACTTTCGTAAAAGCCATGGGCGGGCACATTGGTGACTCGATATGCGAAGATGATAAAATGGACTTGGCATTGAGCCTGCTCGACAAGGCAAAGCAAAACAACGTAGACTTGGTATTGGCAGTAGACACTAGGATTGCCGACAGATTCAGCAACGATGCTAATATTAAAGTAGTTCCCGTAGGAGATATCCCCGACGGCTGGCAGGGGTTGGACATCGGCCCCGAAAGCGAAAAGCTCTTTGCCAATGTGATTGAGAAATCAAAGACCATTCTCTGGAACGGCCCTGTAGGTGTATTTGAGTTCGAAAACTTCTCCGGCGGTTCGCATGCCGTGGGTATGGCCATCGTCAAAGCCACTGAGAGCGGAGCATTCTCCCTCGTAGGCGGGGGCGACTCGGTAGCCTGCGTAAGCAAGTTCGGCATCGCCGACAAAGTATCATATGTATCCACCGGCGGCGGCGCACTCCTCGAGTTTATCGAAGGGAAAGAATTGCCGGGCATAAAGGCTATTAGGGGATACTGAGAAGAGTGAAGGACTAACACCTCCCCCTAACCCCCTCCACAAGAGGGGGAATGGCGCGAAGCGTAGCTTAAGCCGAAGGCTTGAAATAACTTAGGATAGGGTTTCAACCCTATCAGGCAGACAACCTCCCATCTGTCCGCCCTGAATGGGCGGTATAAATGCCGAGACGTATTCCATTACGTCCTTTCAGGACTAACATTGAAGGGGGGCTGTCTTCATTCACAGGGCTAAAGCCCTGCGCTAAGTTATTTCAAGCCCTCGGCTTGTTTACTTCTACACTTTTTTCTTTCCTATCAGCTAAAAGCTAACGGCTAATAGCTCATATTTTCTATTTCTTTCGTACCTTCGCCCAAACAATACAATCATTATATCATGAAAAAGCTTACCCTCCTATTCTTGGCAATATGCTGCGCGTTCAGTATATTTCCCACCAACATGCTAACCAAAGAATTGAACGATGGCTGGCGTTTTCGTCAGGCGAGGCTTACCAATTGGTATCCGGCCACGGTGCCGGGGGTTGTTCACACCGATTTGATGGATAACGGAATCATCGAAGACCCCTTCTTCCGATTGAATGAGCGCGGGGTGCAATGGGTGGACAAAGAGGACTGGATATATGAAACCACTTTCCATGTGGGGACGGACATTCTGGAGAAGAGGAATATCCGATTGAATTTCAAGGGCTTGGATACCTACGCCGACGTCTACCTCAATGACGTGATGATGATGTCGGCCGACAATATGTTCCGCGAATGGATAATCGACATCAAGGACTTCCTGAAGGAGGGCGACAATACGCTGCGCATCTATTTCCATTCTCCCATCAAAATAGACCTGCCCAAGTGGCACGCCCTACCCTATCATTACGAAGCGTCGAACGACCAATCGGAGAATGGCGGACTGCTCGACCGCAAGTTGAGCATCTTTACCCGCAAGGCCGGCTACCATTACGGTTGGGATTGGGGGCCGCGCTTGGTTACCTCGGGGATATGGCGACCTATACTGCTGGAAGCATGGGACGATATGATCATCCAAAACGTTTATATTCGCCAAAAGGAGGTCAATACAAAAAAGGCCGTCATTACTCATCAGGCAACAGTGCTTTGCGACCGCGACATAGATCAAGCTGAGGTGATTGTGAAAGACAACATCACCAATCAAGTTTATGCCAAAGTGAAGCGGGGCTTCCAGCGAGGAATGACCCAGGTAGATGTCGACTTCACGATAAAGAATCCTAAACTCTGGTGGAGCCTTGGACTGGGCGACCCTCATCTCTACGAATTTAGAACCGAAGTAATAAGCACCGATGGAGTGAAAGACGAGAACGTGACCACCACAGGTCTGCGTTCCATCAGAGTCATTCACGAAGCCGACGAATATGGCAAGACCTTCTACTTCGAACTGAACGGTGTGCCCGTCTTTGCCAAGGGCGCCAATTATATCCCCCAAGATAATTTCCTTCCCCGTGTAACCCGTGAAGATTATGAACGCACGATACTTGACGCTGTTAAAGCCAATATGAATATGCTGCGCATTTGGGGCGGCGGTATCTATGAAGAGGATTACTTCTACGAACTCTGCAACAAGCACGGCATCATGGTGTGGCAAGACTTTATGTTCTCCTGCAGCATGTATCCTTCCGAAGGAGAATTGTTATATAATATCCGACAAGAGGCCATCGACAATGTGGTGCGGCTGCGCAATCATCCCTGCATCGCTATCTGGTGCGGCAACAACGAGATAAACCAGGCTTGGTACGGTTGGGGTTGGAAACGGCAATACGAACAGCAGAACCCTGTGTATGCAACTACTATCTGGCGGCAGTACGATGAGCTTTTCCACAAGACTTTACCCGAAGTAGTGGCCGAATGCCATTCCGAATCTTTCTACTGGCCTTCTTCCCCTTTCTCCCGCAAGGATGGGACGACCGAACCCAACAAGGGCGATGACCACTATTGGGGGGTGTGGCATGCCAAAGAGCCGACTTCGCAGTACAACATCGCCCGGAGCCGCTTCTTCAGCGAGTACGGTTTCCAATCCTTCCCCGAATTTGAATCGGTGAAGCGCTACGCCCCCGAACCCAAGGACTGGGATATTACGTCCGAAGTGATGATGGCTCACCAACGAGGAGGCGCTTTCGCCAACAGCTTGATAGAAACTTACCTGCTGAACGAATATCCACAACCCAAAGACTTCCAATCTTTCCTTTATCTGAATCAGGTATTGCAGGGCGACGCCATCAAGACGGCCATGGAAGTCCACCGCCGCGATATGCCCTACTGCATGGGTTCGCTCTTCTGGCAGCACAACGACTGCTGGCCGGTGGCCTCGTGGTCGAGCCGCGACTACTACGGCCGTTGGAAAGCCCAACACTACTTTGCCCGCAAGGCCTACGAAGATATATTGGTATCCCCCATCGAGAAGGACGGGCGAGTGTATATATATGGAGTATCCGACCGATTGAAGAATGCCAAGGCCGACATGGAACTAACCGTGATGAAGCTTGACGGCACAATCATCAACCAAATAAAACAATCGGTAAATATTCCCGCCAATGCAAGCACCGTGCTCTATGAGGCCGACACCGAAGCATTGATAAAGAACGAAGGCAAAGCAGACGTAGTAATCGTCGTAACGCTTACGGAGAAGGGTGGCAAGACATACTCCAACAACTACTTCCTGCTCAAGCAAAAGGACATCAACTTCCCCGAAGCGACTATCCGCACATCAGTTAAACCGTCCACAGGCGGCTACGAAGTAACCCTTGCTGCCGATAACTTCGCGCGTGCGGTATTCCTCTCCATTGAGGGAACGGAAAATTTCTTTGAAGACAACTACTTCGACCTCTTGCCCGGTTCATCACTAACCGTCCATGTGAAGAGCAGAGCATCTTTGGCAGACTTTGAAGAACAACTGAAGGTTGTTTCTATCTCCGACACACAGAAAGCCCAATCTTTCCACGATTTTACCGTCACGGACATCAATGGGAAGTTCTACGACTTGTCCCGCCTAAAAGGAAAGAAAGTGCTGGTTGTCAACGTGGCATCGAAGTGCGGGCTTACTCCCCAATATGACCAGTTACAGGAATTGTACGAGAAATACAAAGACAAGAACTTCACCATCATCGGTTTCCCCTGCAACAACTTTGGGAAACAAGAGCCGGGAACCCACGAGGAGATACAGGAGTTTTGCCGTATCAACTACGGCGTTACCTTCCCCTTAATGAGCAAAATAGATGTAAAGGGCGAGTCGAAAGCCCAGGTCTATAAGTGGCTGACCGAGAAAGCCGGCAATGGCAAAGCCGACGCTGAGGTACAGTGGAACTTCCAGAAGTTCATGATTGATGAGGATGGAAACTGGGTAGATTATATCCCGCCACAGGAATCGCCTATGAGCGAGAAGATAATAGGTTGGATAGAAGGAAAATAGAGAAAGCACACCTCCCCCCAACCCCCTCCCAAGGAGGGGGAGCGCGCGAAGCGTAGCCCTATCA
>DAIREI010000012.1:0-12776 GCA_036795675.1 Bacteroidales bacterium | reverse complement strand
ATCTGTACATGCTCTGTGAAGTCACAAAAGATCCACAAGATCGAACCCTCGGTGGAAGGCTTACCCCTCTATCTTACCGGGGTATCTCCAAGTGGCGACTATGTGTCGGGTTATTATTATCAGAGTGCAGCCGCGCTTTTGTGGACGGAAGAAGACGGACTGAAGGAAATCTTTTCAGACCTGGGGCCGGCCGAAGCCGGAGTTGTAAGTGATAATGGTGTACTTGTAGGTCAGTTTCTCGATCCTGATGTGATCTTTACACCTTCTTGGGGCGACGATCCTTATCCTATTATGTCGGGCGGATATTACAAAGACAACAAGTGGAATAGCCTGGGCGTTTTGATGGATCCCGCCGACGATTGGTCGGGCACATTGGCCGAAGGTGTTTCAGCTGACGGTACTATCATTGGAGGATCAATGTATCTGCCGAATTGGATGCTGCAACCCACCATTTGGGTTAACGGGGAACCTCAGGCCCTGGAATTTGAAGCTGTAGGACAAGGCGCACGCATACAAGGGCTATCGGGCGACGGACGAGTTGCCGCCGGTTGGAGAGCACCTAATAACAGCCGTCTGCCTGTAGTATGGGTGGATGGCGAAATGCGTCCTATCACGCTTAATGGCATAGAAGTTGCAGGAGAAGCCTATAAAGTAAGTCCCAATGGTAAATATGTAGCCGTAGGCCTGGAAGGTAATGCCGCTATATACGATGTGGAAGCCGACAACTTGATTTTGGTAGAAAAAGTAAACCCATACGATTCGGATGGCGGATCGGCTGTGTCGGACGATGGTATATTAATAGGTTATACGGGCGGATTCCCCTGGGATCCCCGCATTCCTTTCGTTTTCTCGGAAAAGATGGGTAGATATAACCTGAACGAATACCTGGCCGAATTGGGCGTACCGGAAGCTTTATCAACCGACTTATCAACTCCGATGGCTATATCGGCCGACGGACTGAGAATGGCAGGCTTTACCAGCATGAACAGCATGGATCCGATTACCGGGTGGATAGTAGACCTTTCTCACCACATGAAAGGATTATACCCGGCCTCAGGCCTGAGAGCCGAAGAAGTAAGCTTGGGTAATATCAACCTGGAATGGACTGCTCCTAAGGCCGATGCCGAAAACAACCATACCGGTTACGACATCTATCGCAACGGAGCGAAAATTGCCACTGTAGGCATAGAGGTACATACTTACGAAGATAAAGGCCTGTCAAACGGATATTATACCTATAAGATAGTAGCGCTTTATAATGCCGGCGAAGCAGCAAGAGCGTCCAACGAAGTGAAGATCGCAACGGCTAATGTTGAGCTTCCTTTTGCTGATGATTTTTCTTCTCTTTCGTTGGAAACAAACTATTGGAATATTACCCAAGGCAGCGATAACCGCTGGTTAGTGAATACCAGCAACGGGATTGAGGCTCCTGCCATAACTTATTATTCAGCAAAAGGAACTTTCAGTGAATATCTTATCACTCCTTATATCAATACCGCTGGTGCCAATGACTTGTATTTGAGCTATAATATCTATGTGCCTTCTGCGTGGGATGATGCAACAAAAGATAAATTTATAGTAGAATTGTACGATGGCGCAACATGGACTACTATAAAAGAGTATACTCCCTACTTGGGCGGCAGTTATCCTTTCGTATTTGAAAAATTGGATATTTCGGATGCAGCAGGTGCAGATATCCGAATTCGCTTCACGGCAATTGCCAACGGAACGGGCGAATCGCTGATGTGGTCATTGGATAATATTAATATATTCGAAGCTAAAGACGAACTGGTAAAAGCTGTCCCCGCACGCTTCACAGCCCATAAAATGGACGATGGAACCGTACGTCTCAACTGGACCGACCCGAGCAACCATGCTACGCTGTCATACACAAACGAAACGTATTATTGGAGCGGTTGGATTGGCAATGAAGGCAAAACCTTGATCGGTGCCATCAAATTCGAACCCGAAGACATGCTATGTTACCAGGGTTATCAAATCACTTCTATATCGGCTGTCCTTACTCATGATGTGACTAACCCGCTTAACTATGAAGTGCCCCGCTACAGCATCGTAATATATGAAGGTCCGGAAAAAGTACACGAACAATTTGTTGTTACCCCGGTATTGAACGAATGGCATGAGTATCGCATGAATTTCCCCTATACCATTCAGTCGAGCTACGAACATCCGGTATATATCGGTATTGAAATCGTAAGCGCCGAACCTACTGATTTTACTATAGGCTTGGTCTCCAGAGAACAGATTGATTGGGAATTGGGAATATACGAGTTTGAAGGAAGATCTAATGTTTTTTCGGAAGACGGCGGTGAAAACTGGTTGGTGCTTTACGAAGAAAATCCAAGTATTACAGGCGGTATAGCCGTAAAGGCTCACTTAAACAATCCGGCACAAAATCAAACGCCGCGCTTGCTCGGATTTATGGTGTACGAAGAAGGCGAACCGCTGTTGTACAATATCTATTCAGGCGAATCGCAATATACCAAGTTATTCAACCATACCGTATTGAAGCCGACGGCAAATACCACGTGTTATCAGGTGACCGTATTCTACGACACGCAAGAGAATTCGGATATGAAACAATTCTGCCTGGGCGACGAAGTAAGCATCAGTACGGTTGCCGGCGATAAAGACCTCTACACGGTTTATCCCAACCCGGTGGAGAACACGCTCAACATCTCGGGCGACTTTACTCGGTTTAGCCTGATGAATATGAACGGTGCGGTACTCCTTCAGTCTTCAGAGAATGCCATTAATGTAAGCAACCTGCCTACAGGCGTTTACTTCCTGAAGATAGAATCGGATACCAATGCTCCGGTAGTGAAGAAAATAATTAAGAAATAATTTCTTAGCTTATAGCTTTTAGCCGTTAGCTGTTAGTAAAATCATTGTCGATTATTAAACTAACAGCTAACAGCTAACGGCTAAATAATTTATAATTCATAATTCATAATTCATAATTATTCTTTACCTTTGCCGTACTAACCATTAAATAATGTAAGTCATGCACGAAGTATTAGGATTGGTTTTAGCTCGTTTGGGCACTCCTGAAATCATATTGATAGTGGTTGTAATCCTTATTCTCTTTGGTGGGAGAAAGATTCCCGAACTGATGAAAGGCATCGGAAAAGGTGTAAGAGGATTCAAAGACGGCCTGAAGGAAGTGGAAGACGAAATTACCTCAGATACAAAAGATAGTAAATAAGAAAGTATCGAGGTAATAAAACATGAGCGCTAATGAGATGACCTTCTGGGACCACCTGGAAGAGCTTCGATGGACAATATTAAGGTCGATTATTGCACTGGTAGTGTTTACAATAATCGGCTTTACTTTTATGCCCTGGTTGTTCGACCATGTAATCATGGCGCCTTGTCAACCGGACTTTTTCCTATATAAATACCTCTGCAAAGCCAGCGAAACCTTACCTTTCATTCCCGACTTCTGCGACGATGAACTGCATATCGACATCATAAACATACGCTTAGCTTCGCAATTCTTCATTCACCTCAGTACCTCCTTTTGGTTGGCTATTATCTTGGCCTGCCCCTACCTCTTGTGGGAGCTTTGGCGATTTGTAAGCCCCGCCCTCTACGAGCACGAAAGAGGCAAAGTACGCTGGGTATTCGCCTTCGGTACCATCATGTTCTTTATCGGCTGCCTGGTAGGCTATTGCATGGTGTTTCCCGTTACCCTGCGCTTCCTCTACACCTACGAATTGAGCGGACTGATCAACAACCAACTGTCGCTCGACTCCTACATGGACAACTTCCTCATGCTCATCTTCATCATGGGAGTAGTATTCGAGATGCCTTTGGTATGCCTCTTCCTTTCGAAGTTGGGTCTCTTGCGCCGCTCGTTCTTCAAGAAATTCCGTCGCCATGCTGTAGTCATCCTCCTGGTGCTTGCCGCCTTCATCACGCCCTCAGGCGACCCCTTCACACTTATGGTCGTGTTCTTGCCGCTGTATATATTATATGAATTAAGCGCTATTCTGGTAAAGAAAGACGACCCGGAAGAAAGTGAAGAGTTAAGAACTAAGAGTGAAGAGATGGCGCAAAGCGAAAGAATTTAACAAGCATAATAGAATAAAAACATCTTTTTCCCGTTAATATATTCGCTACGCAATAGAACTAAAAACTAAGAACTAAGAGTTGCGCGAAGAGAAGTTTCTAATAGCTAAAGGCTAACAGCTAATAGCTAAAAGATATTAAACATTTATGTTAGATTATATAAAAGGAGAAATCGCGGAATTGACTCCCGCTTCGGTCGTTATCGAGGTGGGCGGCTTGGGCTATATAGCTCATATCTCGCTGAATACCTATTCGTCACTAAACGGAATGAGAGAGGCTAAACTCTTTGTTTATGAAGCTATAAGGGAAGATGCCCACCAGTTGTTCGGCTTCTTGAGTAAGCGCGAGCGCGACCTGTTCTTGCTGCTCATATCGGTATCGGGCGTGGGAGCCAACACGGCGCGCATGGTGTTGTCGTCGCTCACCGTTCCCGAATTGGAAATGATAATAGCCTCGGGCAATGCCTCTGCACTAAAGACAGTGAAAGGGATAGGCAGCAAAACCGCCGAACGTATCATTATCGACCTAAAAGACAAGGTGAGGATAATGGAAGGCGATAGTACACCCGGGCAATTAATCAGTACGCCGGTGCCGGAGGCGAACCGCGAAGCCGTATCCGCCCTTACCATGCTGGGCTTTAGCCAGCCGGCATCGCAAAAGGTAGTCAATAAAATAGCTAAGGAAAATCCGAGCCTCACGGTGGAACAAATCATCAAGCAGGCTTTGAAAATGCTTTAATGAAGAACTTTACACGAAATAGCGTCTTTATTATTCTTTTATTAATCCTGATGGGAGGAATATTCTCTGTCACGGCCGAACTGACGGGCATGGCGGGCAATACTCCCGAACTCACCTATATACCCGAGCCTCCACAAGATACGGCTCCTTTCGATCGTTCAAACAGAAACAGAAATACCGATACCGTGCCTCCGGTTGAAGTGCAGCCGATAGAGCTACCGCTCGACACCACACCACCGATGTTTCCCGTATCGCCCATTATACCGCGAACGCTAGACGACCTGAACAAGACTTACCCTATCGACCTACGGGCGCCAGCCAATCTGCGCGATAGCTTTGAATACAACCCCGCCACCAATCGCTACGAGTTACGCTCGCGGATAGGAGGAACCGATATAGTTACGCCCATCGCCCTTACACCTGAAGAATACTTGGAGTACACCTTCAATAAAAGTATGGGGTCTTACTTCAACTCGCGCAACCACGAAGAACTATTCATAGAAGAGGGCGAAGGAACTAAAGACGCCCTTTCGGGCTTCGACTTCGGGTTTGATTTAGGCCCTGCCGAGAAGCTTTTCGGCCCCGGCGGCGTGAAACTCTCTCCGCAAGGTAGCGCATTGATAAAGATGGGGGTGATCAACAACAAGACATCCAACCCCACCATGACCGAAAGGCAGCGCAACAAGACTTCTTTCGACTTCGACAGCCAGGTACAGATGAGCGTTAACGCCTCGGTGGGCGATAAGATCAACTTCGATATGAACTACAATACCGAGTCGACTTTCGACTTCGACAGCAAGAAGATAAAGTTGGGCTATGTAGGGAAAGAAGACGAGATAATTAAGGTATTGGAAGCCGGTAATGTGAGCATGAATACCTCCAACTCGTTGATACGGGGCGGGCAGGCATTGTTTGGGATACGCACGGAGTTGCAGTTCGGCAAGCTGAAGGTAGGAGCCATATTCTCGCAGCAAGAATCGCAATCGCGCACTACCAAGTCGAAAGGAAATGTACAGACCACACCCTTCGAGGTGACGGCCGACAGCTTCGACGAGAACATGCACTACTTCCTCAGCCACTACTTCTACGATACTTACGACAGATCGGCGGCTACCTTGCCCTTGCCCAGCTCGGGCATCCGCATCGAGAACATCGAAGTATGGGTGACCAACAAGCGCTCCAATTACGACGAAGCCCGCAACATTGTTGCCTTTGCCGACCTGGCAGAAGCCGATCCTGCTCATATAGACAATAAAGATAAAGTGCTGTCGACGAGTGGCCTTAATGTTCTTATTCCGTTTAATGGAGCCAACAGCCTGTATGGCGATTTGAATAATAACTACCCCGATGCCCGCAATAAAGACCAGGTAACCCAAACCCTTACCGGATGGGGACTGAAAAACGGCCATGATTATGAGAAGATAGAGAACGCAAGGAAGCTCAATACTTCCGAGTACAGGCTAAACCGCGAGTTGGGTTACATTACGCTCCGCACCAAGCTGCAATCGGACGAAGTGCTGGCCGTAGCTTACGAGTATTCCTACGGTTCCAGCATATACAGGGTAGGGGAGTTCTCGAACGAGCAACAGAAGACTACCGACAACATCTACCTGAAGCTGATAAAGGGAACCAACATCTCACCCTCCGGCCCCACGTGGAAGTTGATGATGAGGAACGTCTATACCGTCAGCACCCGCAACATCGAATCAGATAAATTCCGCCTCGATGTGCAGTACCAGAGCGACTCGACCGGGGTTTACATGAATTACATCACCGAAGGAGACATTGCTAATATACCGCTAATCCGCGTATCCAACCTCGACCGCCTCGACTCGCGCAACGAAGCCCGCTCCGACGGTTTCTTCGACTACGTGGAAGGCTATACCGTGATATCAGACCAAGGGAAAATCATCTTCCCTGTGGCAGAGCCTTTCGGTAAACATTTGCGAAGGAAAATCGGAAGTGATGCCATTGCCGACAAATACGTATATCAGGCGCTCTACGACTCCACCCTTACGGTGGCGCGGCAGATTGCCGAGCTGAACAAGTTTATCCTGAAAGGGGAATACAAAGGTGCCGGCAGTTCGAGCATCCAATTAGACGGCTTCAACATAGCCCGAGGCTCGGTAGCCGTCTTTGCCGATGGTGTTCGATTGCAGGAGAACACCGATTATATCGTCGACTACAATACCGGAGGTATTACCATTACCAACCCGGCTTATGTGAATTCGACCATTACCACGCAATCGGAAAATCAATCCAACTTCGGGATGCAGCGCAAAACCATGATGGGGGTAAACCTGGAGTATGCCTTCTCGCCCAACTTCAACATGGGGGCTACCATCATGAACCTGAGCGAGATGCCGCTTACGCTGAAGAACCTGCCCGGTGAGGAGTCGATAAACAACACGCTGTTTGGTTTTAATCTCAACTATTCCACCCAATCGTATTGGTTGACCAACCTCTTGGATAAGATACCTTTCCTCGAGTTGACGGCTCCCTCGCAGATTACGCTCAATGCTGAGTATGCCCAACTTATACCGGGGCACTACAAGAGCAAATACGGCGGCGACTATTCTTATATCGACGACTTCGAGAATGCCGAAATGAGTATCGACCTGCGCACGCCCCAATATTGGCAGCTATCGGCTACGCCGTCGCCCTTCGTAGAATCGACTAAGACCAACGATATAGAATACGGAAATAACCGTGCCTTGCTGGCCTGGTATTACATCGAGAGCATCTTTACACGCAAGTCGTCGCTTACGCCGTCGCACATCAAAGACGACTTAGACCAACTATCCAATCATTACGTGAGGGAAGTTGATGAACAGGAACTATTCCCCAATAAAGAGATGAGGTTCAACGAGTCGACCAGCGTGCCCGTATTCAATTTAGCCTATTACCCCAAAGAAAGAGGACCTTACAACTTAGATACCGATGGTATGGGAAGCGACGGATACCTGCTGAATCCCGAGAAACGCTGGGGAGGGATATTCCGTAAGATGGACAGTTCACAAACCGACTTTGAAAGCCAGAATATTGAAACCATTGAGTTCTGGTTGCTCGACCCTTTCATCTACGATGAGAACTCTGAGGGTGGAGATCTGTACATCAATCTAGGCGATGTGTCGGAAGACATCCTGAGAGACGAAAAGAAGTTCTTCGAGAACGGACTACCCATCAACGGCGATCTCACCAAAGTGGATGAAACCGTATGGGGATATGTGCCTAACATCCAGTCGCTCAATTACGCTTTCGACAATACTGCCGACGATGCCCGCCGCTTGCAAGACGTGGGGTTGAACGGACTGAGCACCGAGCAGGAGTTTCAATTCGAAATTTATAGGAATTACCTTCAGGAGCTTCGCAGTAAGATTGACCCGCAAACGGCATCCCGCTGGGAAGACGATCCCTTCTCGCCCTTCAACGACCCCGCCGGCGACAATTACCACCACTACCGCGGTTCGGACTACGATGCGGCACGCATGCCCATCTTAGGCAGGTACAAGCGCTACAACGGCACCGAAGGTAACTCGCCCAATACCGACGATACCAACGAGAGCTACTCTACGGCGGCTAAGCTTATGCCCGATATTGAAGACCTCAATCAAGACAATACCCTCAACGAGACCGAACGCTATTTTGAATACAAGATAGTCATTCATCCCGATAGCCTTAAAGTAGGGTCGAATTATATTGTAGACAAAAGAGAGACCGCCCCCTTGCTCAAAAACGGACAACGGGAGAAGGTAACCTGGTATCAGTTTAAGATACCCATTCGCGACCCGAAAGCGTACAAGAGACCGGCAGGAGATATAAACGACTTCTCCAATATCCGCTTTGTACGTATGTACCTGACCAACTTTGCCGACTCTACCGTACTGCGTTTCGGTACATTGAAGCTGGTGAGGGGCGAATGGCGCACTTACGCCCAGGATCTTTCCAACCCCAATCTGCCCCCGCAGGGTGACGCCTCCATCTCCATCTCTACCGTAAACCTGGAAGAGAACGGAAGTAAAGAGCCGGTTAATTATGTTATGCCTCCGGGTGTGAACCAAATGATCGACCCCGGTCAACCCCAGCTTCGCATGCAGAACGAGCAATCGCTTGCCGTGTTGATAAGCAACCTTTCGCCGGGCGATGCGCGTGCCATATACAGGAGTTCGGGCTTGGATACACGGCAGTTCCGCCGCTTCCAGATGTTTGTCCACGCCGAAAAGCTGATAGACGATATGACCAACCTGCAGAATGATGAACTATCGGTGTTTTTACGCTTGGGTACAGACTATAAGAATAATTACTACGAATACGAAATACCGCTTAAGCTAACGCCTCACGGATCGAAAATCAATAGCGAGGTATGGCCTGCCGACAATATGTTCGACTTCCTATTCGAGATATTGACCGACCTGAAGTCCAACCGCAATAAGGCACGGAAAGTAGACGGGTCGGGGGTTTCTTTGCTCACTCCTTATTCCGAATACGATCCGAATAAACCCATGAACCGGATTACGATAATGGGTAATCCTACACTATCGGATGTGAAAGTGATTATGGTGGGTGTGCGCAACAACTCGGGCGCGGTAAAGGACGCGGAAGTCTGGATTAACGAAATGCGGCTCACCGACTTCAACGAAGACGGCGGATGGGCAGCCAATGTAAACCTGTTTGTCGGCTTATCGGACTTCGGTTCCGTCAATTTCTCCGGAAAGAGGGAAACAGCCGGATTCGGCGGACTCGACCAAGGAATCATGGAGCGTAACTTAGACGACTACCAACTTATCAATTTTGCGGCACAGGCCGATTTAGGGAAGTTTTTTCCAGAAAACAAGGTAAACATACCGGTCTATTTCTCTTACAACGAAGAGGTGTACGACCCCAAATACAATCCGCTCGACCAGGATATGCTGCTGAAAGATGCACTCGAAGCAGCAGAAACCAAGCAGGAGCGCGACTCGATTCGTGATTTCTCGCGGGATAAGGTGACTAATAAATCATTGGAGATAAACAATGTAAGGGTGAATGTAACCAGCAAGACACCCATGCCTTATGATCCGGCGAACTTCACCTTTGGCTATTCGCACAACGAACGCAACCTGAAGAATGCCACTACCACCTATGAGCGTGAAACGACTACCCGTCTGCTTCTCAGCTACAACTATTCTTCGCCGCTGAAGCCTTGGCAACCCTTCAACAGGCAAAGCAAGAACGAGGGCACCCAACGCAGCGGACCGCAATCGAGCAACCAACGGAACCAACCCGGCCGTCAACAGTCGGGAACCAACTTCTTCAAAGATATTGGGATAGGCTTATTGCCCAAAAACCTGACCTTCAACTCCGATATTCACCGCAACTACTTCGAGTTGCAACTGCGCGACTTGGCTGGTAGCGTAAGCGATGAGAATACACTGCCTGCTAACTTCCGCGAAGACTTTTATTGGGACAGGGATATGTCCATCCAATGGGATTTGACCAAGAACCTGAACTTCCAGTTGGTTACCGGTACCGAAGCCCGTATAGACGCACCCCACGTACAGGTGAACAAGAAGCTCAATATGGAAGACTATGAACATTGGCAAGACTCAGTGAGGACCAGCATCCGCAACTGGGGTACGCCCTTGGAGTACAACCAGCGCTTTACAGCCAAATACACTATTCCTTTCCGCAATATTCCTATATTGAACTTCATCACAGCCGGATTGGCCTACAATGCCGATTACTCGTGGGAGAGAGGCGCAGAGATTGTGAGAGATCGTTTAGATAAGGAAGGCAACCCGATTAAGGACGAAAACGGCGTCATAGAGCAAGATATCATCGAGACGGGTAACTACATCACCAGCAACCGCACCTGGGGGATAGATAATGTAAACATCAACCTGCTCAACTTGTATAATAAATCGAAGTTCCTGGAAGAAGCCAACAAGAAGTACAGCATGACTTCAGGAGGGCGGCAACAAGGCGGACGAGGCGGATCTGATGCGCGCGAACGTGAAGAAAAAAACAAGGCCGAAAAGCTAAAGAAGAAGTACGAAGGCACGGTTACGTTGAGGGAAGATTCGACCGTAATGGTGCAGCACTCGCTCGATAATAAACGTATCCGGGTGACGGCAAGGAACGCCGACGGGAAACTGTACGAACTGAAATACAAAAAGAAAGACGCAAACAATATCGAGATAAAAACCAAGGATACCGTAACCCTGCAACTAGCCATTTCGCAGTTGCCGCCTCTCGACGATGAGTGGTGGTACAAAGCAGCACAAGTTACGGCCAGGGGATTAATGATGGTTCGTTCGGTAGGCTTTACCTACAATGAAACATCGGGGTTGATGCTACCCGGCTTCAAACCGCATATAGGCGACTTTTTCGGGCAGAATAGCACATCGCTTGGTTATGCTCCAGGGTTGGACTTCGCCTTTGGCCTTGTAGATGAAAGCTATATCGACCGAGCTTTCGACAATGGTTGGCTGATAAGAAACACCGACGAAGGTGATGCCATGCTTACCAATCCGGCCATGTTTTCGCTCAAGAAAGATTTTAACTTCACCTCGCTCATTGAGCCTATTCCCGGATTGAAGATTACCCTGCGAGCCAATTATGCTTCCTCGGAGCGGAACAGCCATTATTATATGTACAATAATCCCACCAAGCAGTTTAGCGGCGACCTGAATATGACCACCATTGCCCTGCGTACCATGTTCGATACCGGCAATGCCGAAAACGGGTATGCCTCTAAGGCCTTCGACCAGTTCTTGTCCAATCGCGAGGTGATAGCTAAACGGGTGGAAGCTAAATACCATAATGTATCTTATCCCACCGATCCGTCCGGCGGTGGCGGAAACTGGCCGAGCGGCCCCTTCGATCCCGAACTGACCCCCGTAAACCGCAATTCGGCCGATGTGTTGATTCCCGCTTTCCTGGCGGCTTATACCGGAAAAAGCGCGAGCAGTACGCCTTTGGATCTCTTCCCGGCATTGAAAAACATTCTGCCCAACTGGACGGTCAGCTACGAGGGACTGATGCAAATACCGGTCTTTAAGAAAAACTTCCGGTCGTTTGTGTTGGATCATGCCTACAAGTGTACCTATTCGATAGGCTCTTATACTTCATTCAACAACTGGACGGAGTCCGGCGACGGCACAGGTTTCATCACCAATCAGATTACCGATATCCTCGAGCCTTCATCGGCTTACAATATCGCCGCCGTTACGTTGACCGAAGGATTCGACCCGCTGTTTAAGATTACGTCTACCTTCCTTAATAATATGAGCCTGAACATCAACTATCGCATCATGCGTACCGTGGGCTTGAATATCTCGTCATACCAGATCAACGAGCGTAACGAGACCGCTTGGACGATAGGGGCAGGCTATCGTTTCGAGAACTTCAACCGGGTATTGAAAATGCGTAAGACGGGAGGAGCCAACTTCAACAATGAACTCCGTTTACAGGCCGACGTTTCTTTCTCGAAGAACCAAAACCTGATTCGCAAGATAGAAGACGGTGTTACCCAAGCCACCCAAGGCGATACGCAAATGAAGATCAGTTTCACGGCCGACTATGCCTTGAGTAAGATGATTACTTTCCAAGCCTATTTTGATAGGCAGATGAGCAACCCGCTGGTTTCGTCTACCGCCTATCCGTTTACGAAAACCAACCTGGGAATCAGCATTAGAATAAACTTTGCGAGGTAAGGCATTCGTTTTTTTCATCTTCCCCTTGCTTATTTCCCCGTTTATTCGTACCTTCGCTTTTGAGGAAAGAAGCTGTTGACTTTGTTCATTTTTTTCCTGACAAAATGACATTGTACACCTTCTAACTCTAAGGGTGTAGACCCTTAATCACCGACACTCTACACCCTCGTCCACCAAAGGTCTATACCCTTAAAGTCTTACTCCCTATTTTGAAAAATCAACAACTCTGTTTTGCTCGCTCAGCAAGTCTAT
>DAIREI010000011.1:0-13588 GCA_036795675.1 Bacteroidales bacterium | reverse complement strand
TAGGTCGGGGTACTTGGCTTTGTAGTCGTTGCAAACGCGGGCGGCTTCTTCCGGGTCGCCGGCTTCCAATTGGTCGAGCCGTTGTGTAATTTCCTTGCGGGCGAGCAACATATTGAGCGGGGTCTTCTTCCAATTATTGCTTTCGCACACACTATTGTCCTCTATCTTCGATATCCCGTAAAAATCGTAGTAGTGGTCTTTCGAGCGTATATCCTGTATCAGGCTGCTGATGCGTACCGATACCTCGTCGCGCAAGAGGTTCAGCCCCTTGGCGGGATTCTCTTCGTGAATTTCCAGATACTCTTTTACATGTACCGGTTGGCCGAAGCGTACCACTACATCGGCAAACGGATGCACATATTGGGTATAATCTATCCCCACGGGCACGATCACCACCTCTTTGCCGGGCAAGACTTCTTGCGCCTGGTAGGCGATGCGGAACATTCCCTTAACCAAGGGCAACAGTTGGCGCTTGAAACTTTGGCGGCCTTCGGGCATCAGGCAAAGTGGAACGCCATCGCGAAGCACATCTACCGATTGGTTGAATATGGCGTAATTCTTATCCAATTCGTCGCGCCCGTCGCGGATGCGGTACACGGGAAGTATCCGCAGAAAAGTGAGGATACGCGCAATGACTTTTTGCTTGAAGATGTCGGCCCGGGCAAGGAAGACCGTCCTGCCGGGTTGGGCGTAAAGTATCAACAGTGCATCCATCAAGGCATTCTGATGGTTGGGGGCAAAGATAATGGCTTTGTCTTCAGGGATATTCTCCCGCCCTTCAATCTGAATCTTTCCGTAGAATATACGCAGTAAGAAGCATACAGTAGGCTTAACCACCGAATAGCCCCAACTCTTATCCTGGATCTTCTTTCTCATTGCTGTTTCGCTTGCTGTCTCTTATATTTCATTCTGCACCCAAACGCCACAGTCAGCCCCGACACGATGTGCCATACGCCCCACCAGGCTACTACCATCAGCATACCGCCGGTTACTATCCCCGCAGGGAATATCTTAGGATTGAATAGCAAGGCCAGCCCAAGGCCGGAGTTCTGTATACCGGTTTCTATCATCAGGCTCCGGCGGTCAGCAGGTGTTACTTTGAAAGCCAAACCGGTAGTATAGCCCGTTGCCAATGCCAACCCATTATGTACAAACACAATGATAAAGATGTAGAACAGGTGGTTCATAAATACATCCATATTGCCCATTACAGCGCCTACCAATATGGCAAAGAAAGCCAGGATGGAAAGCACTTTTACCGGCTTGCTGATCTTCTTTTTGGCCTTGGGAAAATAATAGGCGAACAAGATGCCCAATGTGATGGGCAAGATGAGTAGAATGGTGAGCGTGAACAGCATCTGCCAGAAACTGATGGTGATAGGTTGTAGCAGCGCATCCGAGCGTTTGCTGAGGAAATTGACATACAAACTGCCCCACAAGCGGAAGTTGAGTGGCGTCATCACCACGGCCATGATGGTGGTAATCCCCGTAAGGCTCACCGACAGCGAGACATTGGCCTTGGCTACCGACGAAATGAAGTTCGACATGTTGCCACCCGGACAGGCTGCCACCAGAATCATCCCCATGGCAATGCCCGGGGGTATGAGCTTATGCCCGAGAGCTACAATTGCGAAAGTGATGAGTGGTAATCCCAGCCATTGGCAAGCCAATCCCAGAAACAACGATTTGGGCTTGTAGAATATCTCTTTAAAGTCGCTCACCTTAATCTCCAACGCTACGCCGAACATAATGAATGCCAATATCACATTCACGATGTGCATACTGCCGGCATTGAAGTTGATAATTACATTATCGAGCGATTGTAGGCTCTCGTACATACTATAATTATTTTGCGGTTACTTCGCGGATGCTTTTCAGCAAAGGCTCAACCGACAAAGGTTGTCCTGTGGCTTCTATCATCCAGCGGTTGGGAGTAAGCCTACCCAGCTTGTAGATGCGGTCTACTTCCGTGGCGAAATCTTTCCCAACAAAATATTGTTCCAATTGATACTCTATTATCTGGCCGAAAGCATAATTAGAAAGGTAGAGCGGGTAGCTCACCATGTGCGAATAAATGGCCAGCACGGTTTGGTCTTTCTCGCCAAACACAGGATAGAAGTACTCGTTCCATACCTCTTTCGACAGGCGGATAACGGCCTCTTTCAGTTGCTCGGCGTTGGCATTGGGGTTCTCATAGAGCCATTTCCATACGGCAATATCCAACATCGATACACCGGCTATTTCGTAGAGGTGCCAGGCTTTGTCCAATACATCCATAGCGTCTCTCTCGGGGTCGTTGTTCTTTATCCCCAGCAGTTCGAGGTCGCGCTTTTGGAAAACGAAAGCCAAAGCCTCGGTAAAGGCTGTGTTGGGTACGCCGTTCAGCATATAGTAGTCTACGTCGTAGAGCGAGATAGTCTGCTCTACATTGTGTCCAAACTCGTGTATGGCAATGTTGTAGCCTTTGTAGTCCATTCCGTTTTCGGGGATACGGGTGCGCAGGTGGGCTTGTTGTCCTTTCTTCGCCCCTCCCCAGGCATGACCCGAGCCGCGTGCGGCATCTACGGTTATCTTTTCGGCTAAGTATTGGGCGCGTTGTGGCGAGTAACCCAGTTTTACCAATATATTAGGCAAATCTTTCTCCATCGCTTCGGCATTGGGATAGAGTTTGCGGATTTGTTCGCTCAGCAGGTCTTCGTTCATGTTGCTGCGGGGCTTGAAGCCGTCGTACCAGATATCCCAGCCTTGCAGTTTACGGCCCAGTCTTTTCTCAATCATCTCGCCTATAGCTTTCAGCTCGGGAGCAGATAGATAGTCATGGAAAAGACGCTCGGCATCCTCAACAGAAATCTCCATGTTTTCCGAAAACTCCCGATCGATGGCCGTATTGCCTGTATAAACATCAATGGCCTGCATGGCGTTGAAGTTGTTGAGGAACTTCTGATAGCGGACGATAGCTTCAGGATGGGTTTCAACGACGGCGCCATTCTTAAATACTTCATTCTTATAAGGATTCCATTCGTAATCGCCCGAGTTAATCACTTCTTTGGGGATTTCTTGCGATACGATGCGGTTCATTACTTCGTAAATAGTTTTTTGCTTATCGAAGCCTTCATCACCCTTATTGTAATTGGCCTTTATTTCGTCGCGCAGGTTCCAATGCGACAACAGTATCATATCTTCGGGGAAAACGGTCTTGCCTTCTTCGTTCAACAGATGACCGGCGTAGATATTATAACCGGAGATATACACATCGGCATCCGCGCTGACATTGGAATAATCTTGCAACACTTTGGCGGGGATGCGATTGGTGAAGATGTCGCCCATCCGGGCATAAGCCCAAGCCTTGCGGTCGGTGAGTTTCTCTTTATCGGCCAACTCGATATGAGGGAAGTTGAGGGCGATAAAGAAAGCCAGCTTATTGGCATAAAAGTCGTCGCTGAAGTGTGACGAGGGGCTGTAGGCGGCAAACAGTTCGTCGATACGATGCAGCGGTCCCGTTGGTTCGTGAAGATTGCGTTGCAGTTGCAGGCTCATCTCGTTGTAGTTTCCGTAGATGGCTTCCAGGTAACCGCTTATCTTCAGAAATACTTCGTCGCGCTCTTCGGCGTCGCTAATGTAATTCTCTTTGCAGAAAGCGATAAATTCTTCTTCCGTACCGTCTTGCTCCTGCCAGAGTTTAGCCACTTGCTTCACGCCCTTATCATCTTCGAGGCTTAAAGCGTTAACCACTTCTTTTACTGTCGATTCACCGATAGAATGAGCTGATTGTTTATTCGGATTACAGCTTACCGTCATAAATAAAATAAAAAATAATACTGTTAATGATGTGGGTTTCATAAGATATAGAATTTAGGATGCGCAAATATACGATAAATTAATTGAATTATAATTATCCATTGAATCAGAAGCTGAGCTGCAAGGTAAAGCGGAATCCGCCTTTGTTGATGCCCGGGCGATTGAGGTAGGTAAGGCGGCGCACATAATCTACACGGAGGAAACGGAAGATGTTTTCTATGCCGATACTGGCTTCCATGTAGGGGTCGGAAGTCATAGAACCTGAGCCGAGAGGAAATTGGTAGAGCGAGGGATTATGCTCCGGGTTATTCCCGTCTGATAATCCGCCCCATAAGCTTTTGAAAGTAAATACTTCGCGCAACTTAAAGGGCTTAAGCAGGGGAATGCGGTTAAACAGCCAGCCGTCCATGTTGTATTGCAGGTCGATAGACAGGTATTTGTCATTGATGAACTCCAGCACACTCATCATGCTGAATGATTCGGCCTGAACCGTGTAGGAGTTGTTGGCATTGGGAAGGATAAGCAGGGGGTAGGGAATTTCTCCCCACAGTTTGCCTCCACGAACAATGGCGGTAAGGTGTCCGTAACCATAGAGCCAGAAGCGCCGCTGCATACCCAGCTCGGTGTGTTGGTAGTTGTATTCGCCTCCAAACACGTTTTTCATCCCGATGGCGTGCGAGAGCGTAAAGACCGGCCCGTCGCGACGAAGCATAAGGTGTGTGGTACGGCTCCGGTGGTAACGCTCGTTGAACGACCATTGCAATTCCAAGCCCACTTCGGATTGGGTGTAGCCCGATACAGAGCCTTTGTCGTTCTCGAAACGCAAGGCGGCAGCCGGTTTTTCGTGTTGGTTGGTTCCCCACAGCTTCCAGTAAAAGCCGAAAGGATATTGCTTCTCAAACCAAACTTTGGCCTGTCGGAGGTAAGTCAGCTTGTCGGCCTTGTTTCGGGTGAAGGAGAGAAAGGCATTGTTGGGGTCGGTGTAAAGGAAGTTTTGTCCCGGAGTATGCACATCGTACTGATACAGAAAGCTCAGGTTGTTGACGGGAAATTCGCGTCCCCGGTAGTCCTTCCCTTTGAAATAGTAATCGGCCTGTCCCGAATAGGCCAGCTGTTTGTCTTTTATGCCGTAAGCTACGTAGCCTGTCAGGTAGAAGTTTTTGTTGAAAGACGAGGTGGTTCGCCCTCCTAACCGGTACTTCATCCCTTGTGCCTCGTTGCGGCTTACCATACTAAAAATGGGGGCTATCTCAATCATGTCTCTCTTACCGAAAGCAAAAGAGTTGTTGACGAGAGATTCGCCTATATAGAACAGGATGCTGTACCAAGTGTTGCCGCCCAGGTCGGAAAGCGAAGAGCCTATTTGCTGCTCGCCTTCACTCAAAGGCGCGGGGCGCTCTTCCCGCCAGAGAGAGTCGGGAAACCGATAGGCTTGGTCGAGGTAATTAATCTCATCGTTGAAACCGAAATGTGCCGAGTCCTCTCCCGCCAGTTGAAAATCGGAATAATGGCGCTCATCATTGGCCTGTATGCCATAGAATAACTTAAAGAGCGATAGGGTGATGTCCATCTTTTCGTAACTGATTCCCCAAGCGTTCTCTTTTACTTCCGTAAAGTCTTGTTCGATAGTCAATCCCGCCACAAAGTTAAGGTTGATGTCGCGCGGAACGTTCAGTACAGCCTTGCGTATGCGGTATTGCCCATCGGTAGAAACGTATAGGTCGCCCCAGAAGCAAAGGTCGAAGCGGTTGCGCGGGCTGAAGTGCAACGTCTGGTATTCCTCATTGTCTATCAATACGATATCTCTTAGTGAATAGACATAAAAGTGGTGGGGATTGACCGATGATATAGGGCTTACAAAGCGCTTGTACAACAGGTTGATGTTATTGTCTAAGAGGCTTACCTGATTAAGGCCCTCATTGAGCAGTGCATCAATCTTTTCGGTAGTAATCATATTAGCCAGCCCCTTTTGGCGAATGGCTGTTATCAGGCTCTTGGTTTTGCGCCCTTTCACCTGCCGGTATTCGTCCGACAGGCTTTCTTTCAGCGCCACAATCCATTGGCGGGTATCCACCGTTTCATGAACAGGTTGTCCCACCATGCCGGTCAGCCGGTCTTCAACAAAATCGACAAAGCGCTCTTCCCGAGCGGCAGGCAACGAGTCGATCCTATTAAGCCGTATATGATAGGCCGAGTCAAGTTCCACTACCGACAGGGCAAACTTCTCGTATTGCTTAAATTGGTGATAAGAACGCGGATGAACGTAGTGCTTATCCTTATAATAGATGACCGAATCAATCCAGGCTTTGGCAGGGTCGTCTTGCGCCATTGCGGGGAGCAAAGCAAAGAAGAATATTATGGCACACAGATAAACGCGGATTGGACGGATGTCACCTCCCCCCGGCCCTCTCCCAAGGAGGGAGAGTCGCGAAGCAACGATTTTCAAATTAATGATGATTCTCACTGTCCGAAAAATAAATGCTCCCCCTCCTTGGGAGGGGGTTGGGGGGGAGGTGGTTTACTTATTCCATCAACTTGCGATACCGTACCCGTTTCGGCTCCACATTGCCCAAGCGTTTCCTTTTGTTCTCTTCGTAATCGGAATAGGAGCCTTCGAAGTAGAAGACTTCCGAGTCGCCTTCAAACGCGAGGATGTGGGTACAGATGCGATCGAGAAACCACCGGTCGTGCGAAATAACAACGGCACAGCCAGCAAAGTTTTCCAAGCCTTCCTCCAATGCACGCAACGTATTGACGTCTATGTCGTTGGTCGGCTCGTCAAGCAGTAGCACGTTGGCCTCCGATTTAAGTGTGAGCGCCAGGTGCAAGCGGTTACGTTCACCGCCCGACAGTACGCCGCACTTCTTCTCTTGGTCGGCTCCGCTGAAGTTGAAGCGTCCTAAGTAGGCGCGCGAGTTGACTTCTTTGCCTCCCACGCGGATAAATTCCGTTCCGCCCGATACCACTTCATACACCGTCTTGTCGGGGTCGATATCGGCGTGGCTCTGGTCTACATAGCCCACCTGCACGGTTTCGCCTACTTCGAAGGTGCCCTTGTTCGGCTCTTCCATGCCCATAATCAGGCGGAAGAGGGTGGTTTTACCTGCACCGTTGGGACCGATTACGCCTACTATGCCGTTGGGAGGCAGGGTGAAGTTGAGGTCGTCGTAAAGCAGCTTATCACCGTAAGCCTTGGCCACGTGGTGCGATTCTATCACCTTATTACCGAGGCGGGGACCGTTGGGGATGAATATCTCCAACTTTTCTTCGCGCTCTTTGGTATCTTGATTCAATAGTTGTTCGTAGGAGTTCAAACGGGCTTTACCCTTGGCATGACGGGCTTTGGGAGCCATACGCACCCATTCCAATTCGCGCTCAAGGGTTTTGCGGCGCTTGCTGGCCTGCTTCTCTTCTTGTGCCATGCGGGTGGTTTTCTGTTCCAACCACGAGGTGTAATTACCTTTCCAGGGAATGCCCTCGCCTCGATCGAGTTCCAGTATCCAACCGGCCACATGGTCGAGGAAGTAACGGTCGTGCGTGATGCAGATTACCGTGCCGGCGTATTGCTGCAGGTGTTGTTCCAGCCAGTCGATCGATTCGGCGTCTAAGTGGTTGGTCGGCTCGTCAAGCAAAAGAATGTCGGGCTGTTGAAGCAACAGGCGGCATAAGGCCACGCGGCGGCTTTCGCCACCGGACAGCGTACCGGCCAACTGGTCTTCGGGGGGACAACGCAGTGCATCCATCGCCCGTTCCAACTTGCTGTCGATATTCCAAGCATCCATGGCGTCAATCTTGTCTTGCAATTCGGCCTGGCGGGCAAAGAGTTTATCCATCTTGTCGGCATCTTCGTAATATTCGGGCAAGCCGAACTTCTCGTTTATCTCTTCGTATTCTTTCAGTACGTCCATTGTCTCCTGAACGCCTTCCTGAACAATCTCTTTTACGGTCTTCGTACCGTCTAATTTGGGGTCTTGCTCCAGGTAGCCCACCGAGTAGCCCGACGAGAACACCACGTTGCCCTGGTATTCTTTCTCCAATCCCGCAATAATCTTCAGCAGGGTAGACTTTCCCGAGCCGTTCAGCCCGATGATGCCTATCTTGGCTCCGTAGTAAAAGGACAGGTATATGTTTTTAAGTACTTGCTTGTGAGGTGGGAATGTCTTACTCACTCCTACCATTGAAAAAATGATTTTCTTGTCGTCGGCCATCTTTATGAATTGTTGAATGTTTAACGTTAATGTCACCTCTCCCCCCGCCCTCTCCCAAGGAGAGGGAGCCTGCAACGCATCGCTTTCTGTGCTTTGCAGAGTCCCTCCTTGGGAGGGGACTTAGGGGAGGTGTCTATCAACCATAAGGTTGATAAACGGATTATAATAGTTTTTGCCTTTCTCGCTCACCCCGTTCAGGCCTTTGCCACCGGTCTTGGAGCGTTTGATGTCGGCGAATATTCCTTTCTCCAGAGCGGTGAAGAGGCCTTCGCGCTCGATGTTGTTCAGGAGGACGGCGGTCTTATCGAGGACTTCTTTGGCGCGGCGTTGCATGATGCCGTCTTTCTTAAATTCGATGTCGTCGCCGATGTTCTTCATGTTATTGAAGATATATTTGGCATTCTCGATAGAGAGGTAGCGGTCTGACATAAAAGGCGTATGGATAGCCTCGGTAGGCATGCCCAATAGCTGTAGTCCCTGCGAAGTCCAAATTCCCACCATATTAAATAGTGCATCCTGAATGTGCCCTTTAAATATATTACCCGTCATAAACTTGGTGGGCGGCATATACTTGAGCGGCGCTTTGGAGAATATTTCGCGGGTCATTTGTGCCTGAGCCAGTTCCAGCAGGAAGCCGTTCTCCAGTTCGGGATCCATCTCGAAGGCGTGCCCCAGTCCCATTTGTTCTTCGGGCAAGCCGGCCAGTAGGGCCAGTTGTTCGTTGATGAGGTCGGAAGCCAATACCGTATGTGCCTGCTCCACGGCGTCGGCGGTGGTGAGGTAATTGTCCTCGCCCGTATTGATGATTACGCCGGCAAAACCGTTGATAGCGCGCGACATAAACTGGTCTACCAGCGTGCGTTGCATATTAATATCGCGGAAGAGGATGCCGTAAAGGGCATCGTTGAGCATCACGTCCAAACCTTCCAACGCGCCCATGGCAGCTATCTCGGGCATACAAAGTCCCGAACAGTAGTTGCAGAGACGGATATAACGGCCGATTTCTTCGCCTACTTCATCCAACGCTTGCCGCATGATGCGGAAGTTCTCCTGTGTGGCATAGGTACCGCCAAAGCCTTCGGTAGTAGCTCCATAAGGAACATAATCAAGCAGACTCTGCCCGGTGGTACGGATTACGGCGATGATGTCGGCGCCTTGGCGGGCAGCGGCCTGAGCCTGCACCACGTCTTCGTAAATATTCCCGGTGGCAACGATCACGTACAGGTAGGGTCTGCTTCCTTCGCCTATGGTGTTGAGGTAATGCTCTCTGCGTTGGCGCCGTTTAACGATTCGCTCGATAGATGCATTGACGTAAGGTTGAAGCGTTGCCTCAATTTCATCCGGCGGATGAACCTTTTGCTTGGCCAACTCCAATTCGCCCGAAGAGACCTTCTCGGCTATTTCCTGTGGCGATAAGCCTGTCTCCAACATGGCATTGCCGATGAAGAAAAGAACGCCTTCGCCCAGTATGCCTTGCTCGTTCAGTTCATCGACTAGCACATTGGGCAGGGGAACGCCGTTCTCGTCCACCCCATCCACGCCCAACAGACGGCACAGTGTACGCTCAACAGCCACAGTGGTATAACGCTCTACATATTGTTGTACATCTTCTGCTATCTTCCGGGCAGTTTCTCTGGCAGAAGCTACTTTATTAAAATCAAGGTTCAATTTACTTTCTTGCATACGGCAGGTTTAATTAGAAATGTGATGCAAAGGTAGTTATTTCAGTTGAAAGATGAAAATGGTGATTATCCCTTTATTATTCCAATTATTTTCGTTAAATTTGTGAATTCAAGATCCAAGATTCAAAATTCAAAATTACTGCGCTTCGCGCTTCACCGTTCACCACGTGCGAAGCACGCTCACAAGGCGAAGCTTCACAAGCGAAGTCTCATCCTGTACACCCTCGCACGCCAACACTGTAGACCCTCGGCGTCCGACACTGTACACCCTCTAACACCAAGGGTCTACACCCTTAAAGTCCCCAACTCTTTTTCAACATTTCCCCAAGCCTATTTTACGACTTCGGCAACACTATATTGCACGAGGTATAACTCTATTCCTCCCATCTTCATTTCGTATCGATATGTTCGAAAAAATCAGAATATTTTGATTTTTCGGAACGTTTTAGTACTTTTGTTGAAAATTTGAGCCGATGAAAAGGAAAGTTAGCAAATTGCTTATCGAGTGGAAAGATAATCCCCAAAGAATGCCTCTTATCGTTAATGGCGCCCGGCAGGTTGGTAAAACGTATATTGTGGAACAATTCGGCAGGGAGCATTATGAAAGCGTGTTGTATCTGAATATGGAGATTGAAGATACTTTTACCAAATTTCTCGAAACCGAAATTTCACCCCCAAAAATCGTTCAATACCTCGAAGCTGTTAAAGGACAGGAAATCATTGCCGGCAAGACACTTATTTTTATTGATGAGATACAGGCAAGCGAAAGGGCATTGACCGCACTTAAGTACTTCTGCGAACAAATGCCCGAGCATCATGTTATTGCGGCCGGTTCATTGCTTGGAGTGGCCATCAACCGAAAAAAATACTCTTTCCCGGTAGGTAAAGTGAATGAAATAACAATGTATCCGCTGGATTTTGAAGAGTTTTTATGGGCGATGAACAGAGAGAAATTGGCAGATGAAATAAAGTTGCATTACGTCAAAAATGAAACCATGCCAGACGCTTTGCATACGGTTGCGCTGGATTTGTATCAGCAATACTTTATTGTGGGAGGTATGCCCGCCGCGATATCTGTTTTTGTTGAAACGGAAAGTTATATAAAGGCGCAATCTGTTCAGAACGACATTGTTAATGAATACATAGCCGATATGGCAAAGTATGCCGACCCGGCAACAAGCATCAGAATAAGGGCTTGCTTTAATTCTATTCCGGCTCAATTGGCCAAAGAAAATACAAAGTTTCAATACAAAGTAGTGCAACGGGGGGGGACTGCCGCCATTTTTGGTGAGGCCATCGAGTGGCTCATCTTTGCCGGAATTGTCTTGAAATGCCAACGTTTGGAGCATGGCTATATCCCCATCAGGGCTTATGCCGATTTAATCAACTTCAAATTGTATATGGCTGATATCGGAATTCTTTCCCTGCAATCGAAGATACCCTTGCAAACCATATTATCCCCGGTAGAAGTGGATAATACATTTCTTGGTGCGATGACTGAAAATTACGTGGCACAAGTCTTTGCCTCGAAAGAATATGATTTGTTTTATTGGCAGAGCGATGGCAAAGCCGAGGTGGATTTTGTCCTTCAATTGGATGGCGCCGTTATTCCGGTAGAGGTAAAAAAAGGCCGGAGGAACCGCTCGAAGAGTTTAGGTATTTTTGTAGAAAAATATAAATCGTCCTACGCTATCCGCATATCTAAGAAGAACTTCGGCTTTGAGAATGGGATTAAATCAGTGCCGCTGTATGCTGCTTTTTGCATTTAGTCTTGCGTCATTTGCAGGTATATCGTATCCAATTTCCCTTTTATCGCCTCGTTTACAAAGTTTTCGTTTACTCGCTGTACGGCGTTGCTGCTCAACTCTTCCCTTAGTTCCTCATCATCGAGGAGTTTGTTGAAAGCATCGGCAAGCTGCTGTACGTTGCGGTTCTCCACTTCTATGCCGGTTTCTTTATCTATGGAGACATAGTTTACGCCCGAATGCGCAATGGTGTAAGTCACCGCCGGAAGTCCGCAATACATGGCTTCGGCAAGGGCTAAGCCGAACGCCTCGTTGCGCGTAATGGAGGGAAAGGCGAATATATCCGACGCGTGCAGGTAGTAACGCAGGTCGTCGTTGCTTACCCGTCCGATGAAGTGGACGTTGGGAACCGGGGCAGCCATCTCCTTCAGTTTGCCGGTCAAAGGGCCTTTGCCGGCAATTACCACCACGGCATCGTCGTTCAGCAAGGGAGCCGCTTCTATCAGGTAGCGTAAGCCTTTGTAGGGTACGTGCCGCCCAAAGGTGAAGATAATCTTCTTGCCGGGATAGAGTTGCTTTATGCGGGCAATACCGGCATCATCTCCGTCCTGCTTGTCGAGCTTGGCGGTATTAATGGTGTTGGGGATAACGTCCAACTTATCTTTCCAAGGGTTTAAAGCGGGCGAGCCGGTAAGGTAGGTGGGACTGGTCATCAATATTTTATCGGCACGCTTCAATAGCTTCTTCTCGATGGGGCGATAGAAGGTGTAGAGCAAGTCTTGCTCGATAATGTCGGAGTGCCAGTGTATGATCAGTTTGGTCTTCTTGGGCAATAACGATAGGAGGTAAACGCTACCCAATGGGTTGGGCGTGTGGAAGTGGACAATGTCGGGGTTGAACTCCTTAAACAGCTTCTTCAATTCTTTATAATAAGAGAATGAGATGGATTGGCTGAATAGTTTCTTTACTACGCCCGCCCGTACTACGGGAACGCCCTCTACTTCATCTTTGCACGTCGCTTTTTGGTCGTGAAAGCACATTACCCGGTGATTGTAATCGGGCATCGCCGTTACTACATTGTAGCAAACATCTTCTATCCCCCCTATGTGGGGTGGGTAATAGTTGGGAATATGGAGTACTTTGACGGAAGACATAATAGTTTAATGTTTAATGCTAAACGTTTAGCGTTTAATCATGCGTTTCAGGTATACATTCCATCCCTTGATAAACAACCGCCACAGGTAGAAGGTTTGCGGTAGTTTTCGGGAAGAACTGAAATTGTAGAAAATATTCATCGACAAAGGCCTCTTCCACAAGGGAACAATAGCGGGATAACGCTTTGCCAATTGGGTTTGTATTCTTTTCAGGATGGCCGTTACCTGCTTTTGGCGCAAGGGCGATAGTTCGGAAGGGATGGAGCGGTCGACAAAGCGGCTGTACACGGCGGCTTCTTCATCGGTAAGCGAGATGCCGTACTCCGCGATATAACTCTTGTGTAAACTGCTCACCAATTTTATCTTCTCTTCCAGCTTGCCTCCATCTGCCCAGTTGGAAACATTTTCCTCATGCCGGCGAAAGCGCAACAGTACGTCTTGCAGGTTGGCTCCACGAGTGTACTTAAGCATCTCTATCCAAAGGCCGTAGTCCTGCCCTTTGCTGTATTGGGGCGGATATTGCAACTGATGTCTCTCCAGCACGCGCTTGCGCATCATTACCGTAGGATGGGTAAAGGGCGACTGAACAAAGGCAAAAGCCCTGATGCTAAGGTCGTCTTGGGGGAAGCGTACCACCTGCGTCTTCTCCTCTCCCTGATGAAAAGCCTCGATGGCTGTGCCGCATATCCCTATATCGGAGTGAGCCTCCATAAATAGGTACTGCTCTTCCAGCCGGTTGGGTAGGGCAATATCGTCTGCATCCATGCGGGCGATATACTTGCCCCTGCACAGCGGAAGCATATGGTTGAGGTTGTAAGTCAATCCCTTGTTCTCTTCATTCAGAATAAGTTGTAAACGGTGATCAGTATAGCTTTCCAGAATCTCGCGAGTTGAGTCGGTAGAAGCATCGTCGCATATAATCACTTCTATCTCTCCAAATGTTTGATTAAGGATGGAGTCCAAAGCCTCGCGCAGGTATTTCTCGCTGTTGTAGGCCGAGA
>DAIREI010000010.1:0-13630 GCA_036795675.1 Bacteroidales bacterium | reverse complement strand
GATGTCGACAAAGTCGATAGCGTAGCCCATATTATGCAGTTGTACATAAAATTGCGAGGCTTCGCGCAGGGCGTTCTTTATGCGACGTATCTTGGTTACCTGGCTACCGATATGGAAGTGAATCAACTTAAGGCAGTCTTCCATCTTTTGTTTTTGCAGGAAGTCGAGCGCTTCGAGTAATTCGCTCGACGAGAGGCCGAACTTGCTCACGTCGCCCCCCGATTCTTCCCATTTGCCGCTTCCCGAGCTGGCCAGCTTGATACGGATGCCCAGGTTGGGGCGTATTTTGTGCTTCTTGGCCAGTTCGGCCACCAGCTTCAGTTCGTTCAGTTTCTCGATGACGATAAAGATGCGTTTGCCCATCTTCTGAGCCAGCAATGCAAGTTGCACGTAGTCTTCATCTTTGTATCCGTTGCAGATAATAAGCGAATCGTTGCTGGTGTTGATGGCCAATACAGCATGCAGTTCGGGTTTAGAGCCGGCTTCCAATCCTATATTGAACTTTTTGCCGTGGCTCACTATCTCTTCTACCACCTGCCTCATCTGATTTACCTTGATAGGATAGATGATGAAATTTTGCGCCGTATAGTTGTATTCTTCCGCCGCAATTTTGAAGCAGTTGGATATTTTCTCAATCCGGTTGTCCAGAATATCGGAGAAGCGCAGCAACAAGGGTGCGCCTACATCGCGGAGCGCCAACTCGTCCATCAGGTCTTTTACGTCTACCTGCGCCCGGCCTTTTTTAGGGGTAACTACAATATGACCCTTCTCGTTTACCGAGAAATAATCCATTCCCCATCCCCGTATGTTATACAACTCTTCCGAGTCTTCTACACGCCACTTTCTCATGTCAATCAATCAGTATTAATAATAATTCAAATTATGCTGCGAAAGTACAAATAAAATCCGAACTTATAGCTAAGAACTAAAAAAGAAGCCCGGGCAGACGTTACTCATACCCGGGCAATCCTATCTAGTTGCTTCTGTTTACTAAGCTATCACTTCTTGATAACCACCTTGTGGGTTGAAGCTGTGCCTTCTACATTCACTACAATCAGGTATACGCCGTTGTTGTAATTCAGGTTAAGTTCGAGCTTGCCGGTCGATTCGGCAGTTTCGAGTACTCTACCCGATACGTCGGTTACCTTCACGCTAGCGTTTGCAGGAGTATCAACGGTTACCTTGCCTGTAGTTACGGTAGGATAAACTGCTACCTTTCCATTTACCTTCGTGATATTGGTAGGCGAGTAATGGATGGTTTCGCAGAACGGTTCCGATTCGCAATCTTCGGTCAACGCTACTATACAATAGTCGATGTCGCCTATGGTTGCAGGAACTACGTCTAAGTTATTTACCGTAATGTTTTCAGCAATCTTCACGCCATTTTCATAAACGTCGTATGAGCGGGTTACTTCTGCATCGAATGCAGTCCATTCCAGGTTAACGATTTCGTTGTCTACCTGAGCATCCAACGAAGTTACCTTGTTCTTCTTGCAATCGTTGCCCAAAATTTCCACTATTACGATAGCATCGTCGGATGTACACATACCCTTCACGGCGGTCACTGCATATTCGTATATGCCTAACATGCTTGAAGTGATTTCAGGATCTTTATAAGAAGCGCTGGTCAAACCTTCGGCTATGATAGCTCCGTCGCGGGTTACAGTATAGGTAAGCGGATTGTCGTTGTCACCGAATCCGTCGTCTCCACCTCCTCCGGCAGTTACACCGGTAACTTTCACCATATCAAGCATTATGCGGAATACGTCGTAGCTATCGAAATGGCGGAAGCCGATATATACGGTTTGTCCGTCATAAGCGCTCAAGTCTACGGTGCGTTCGCGCCATGTTCCTTGTGCCTTAGCATTAGCAAACTTACCGAATGAGCCTGAAGTTATTGCTTTACCCGGTGCCGGTTGTATTGTTTCTTCATACAGCAGGGTAAACGAGCTTGGGTTCGTATCGGTAGTAGAGATGTATACTCCGTAATGGTCGTCGGGATAAGTGTTGTCCATAGCAGCTACTGCAAATGTCAACTCAGAGCTGTTTACTAAAGTAATAGCCGGAGTAATCAACCAGTTGTCGGGTGATAATGGTGTTCCCAAATAAGAGGCTGACGTAGCAAATCCGTCGCCTTGGAAAATATCCATATCAACACCACCATCGGTAAATTGACTTCTATGCATAATCATCCATTCGCTGGTGTCTCCGTCAGCATCTACAAATGTCCAAGAATTTTCAACAGCTGTAGCATTTTCAAATCCTTCTTCAAGAAGGGTCACGGGTTGTCCGCCAGGGCCAGGACCGCCGCTTCCCTCGCCTGTTACTTCTACTGCATCGAGCATTATGCGGAATACATCGTAGCTATCGAAGTGGCGGAATGCGATATAAACGGTTTGTCCATCATAAGCGCTTAGGTCTACGGTGCGTTCGCGCCATGTTCCTTGTGCTTTGGCATTTCCGAACTTGCCGAAAGAGCCCGAGGTAATTGCTTTGCCCGGTGCCGGTTGTATCGTTTCTTCATACAACAGGGTAAACGAGCTTGGGCTTGTGTCGGTAGTAGAGATGTACACTCCGTAATGGTCGTCAGGATAAGTATTATCCATAGCAGCTATTGCGAATGTTAACTCAGAGCTGTTTTTCAACGTAATGGCCGGAGTGATCAACCAGTTGTCAGGTGATAATGGTGTTCCCAAATAAGAGGCTGACGTAGCAAATCCGTCACCTTGGAAAATATCCATATCAACACCACCATCGGTAAATTGACTTCTATGCATAATCATCCATTCGCTGGTGTCTCCGTCGGCATCGATAAATGTCCAAGAGTTTTCAACTGTAGCAGCATCTTCGAAATCTTCTGAGAATATTACTTCTGTTGCACGATTTTCAGATTTAACTCTTGCCGGAGCTTCGCTCGGCGCAGCCCAAGACAAGAAAATACCATCATCTTCTTCGATGTAAGAAAGATCGTTTACAGGATTCAACTTGCAATCGTAAATGCTGGCCTTATTTGTCAGTTGTACATTATCTATAGCGGTAATAAACGAACCATGGTCTGAAATCGCTCTGAAACGAACTTTAATATCTTGGCCGGTATAAGCGTTCAGGTCGATACTTGCCAAATCAAGATTGTAGCTTGCTTTAGCGTCGACCGACTTGTTATAGCCCGGTATAGCAGCCAGGAAGTTTTCAGTACCGTTAGTCCAATTTACACCATCGGTAGAGATATCCACGTACAATTGTGCGCCTTGTCCTACCTGATCGGTAATGGCAACCTTAACGGCAGCCAGGTCGAACGCCAGGTAATCTTCGTCTGTTATCGGTTCAAAGAAAGGAGAAATGAGGTATGAGTAGTCATTTCTGTCCCAATAGGTATTATTGAACCAGGCAAATTCGCCATCTCCTTCAGCAAATGGAACGGGAGCGTCGGCCATGCCGCGGTCATGATAAGTATCGGCAAATTCCCAATAAGCATCATCACCTTGTTTGATTTCCCATTCAAATGCAAGTGTGTTACCTTCGAAAGAGGTATTGATTTCACCAATGAGGACATCGGAAAGAGTAACGCAAACGGGATCGGTTTCGCAATTATCGATAAGCATCGATACGCAATACTCATAAGTGCCCGATTTTCTCAGTTTATCTTCAAACGTGTTGACGGTAATATTAGATGCATACAATTCGGCGGTTCCTCCGTCAATACTGCGATAAATGTTTTTGGGGAAATTACCGGCAGCAACAAGCACTTCAACATCGTCTACAGCTACGCCATAGCCATATTCTCCTATGGCTTCGAAAGCAATCCAATAATCGCCTGTCAGGTTGGGGAGGTCTACTTCTATGGTTGTCCAAGCTGTATATGAAGTATTTGAGCTGGTCCCTACGTTGGTCCAAAGTTCAGTCCACGAACCCGAAACGCTATTTTTATAATATACCTTGAGACCTGTAACATCACCTACCCAGCTTCCGGCATAAACGTTGAAACTTAATAAAGCTTCGCTTCTACCGGCCAAACTCAATTTAGGAGTAACCAACTTTCTTACATTGGCTGCTGATGAGCGGTCGGCAAATACAGCGAAATATTCTCCGTTTGCAGGCGCTGCGGGTTGACTGGATAAGTGTGTTTTTACAAATGTCCATAGCATCGTGCCCGAAACTTGTTCCTGCGTCCAGCCGGTTGGGATAGCGCCTCCGTTTTCAAAACCTTCGCTAAACAAAGGAAGGAATTGGGTGGTTTCCCAAGTTAAAGTTATATGTTTGTCATCACGGTCGGCAACAAGATTCTCTATGTTATACAGGTCGCAGATAGAAGTGAAATCCAATACATAGTAAGCCGGATCGGATGCACAGCCTTCTTCGGCATTCACAGCAATTACTTCATACAGGTAACTGCCGGTAGTGTTTAATTCTTCATCTAAGTAATTGGGCATTAACAAATCTTCTGCAATAACTACACCGTCACGTTTTACCGTATAGGTAAGCCCGGTATCGGGTATTTCTGCGTCGATGCTGAAGTCTTCGAAAGCAATACTGTTGATGTCATACGCTATGGTGCAATGGTTAAGACCAAAGTAATATTCACCGTTTTCCGTAGGCGTGAATGTAGCCGTTTGCAGTTCGAAATCATATTGTCCTGTAGTAATTGAGTTGCTGCCTGTGCGGTCGATAAGCGTGATGGTTTGCCCGGCTTGGTCGCGCGAAGTACCCACCGTTACCTTAAACTCATCATTGGAGCCGTAACCGGGAGCATTTACATATACCGATATAGTATAAGAAATGCCTTTAATCATCTCAACAGCCGGAGAGAATGCCCAAGCATTGCGAGATGCACCGGAATCATATTCCGAATACAGATAAGTATCTCCGGTAAGAGGCTCCAAGGAACCTGACATATCGCCGATAGTTCCTATACCCATGTGGTTTCTGGGATCTACAATTAACCATTCCGTGTCTGCTTCAAATGATTCATTATAAGGGAAAGTAGAAATGGCTTTCGCACCGTTTGCCGCCGCCGGATTAATGGCAACTGTATTCAGCACCCCCGACTTAACATTGGAAGGAGCTGTAGGAGCCGGAGTTGGGTTAACCACAGGCATATCCCATGAAAGCATAACGCCATTTTTATCGTTGCCTACCTGTACGGCATTAAGACCGGTTACTATCGGGCAATCCGTGTCGTTTTCTATCAGGGCTACGTTGTCCATGGCTATATATTGCCGGTTGCGCGGACAATTTGAATAGAAACCGATGAATATAGGAGTATCTATGTATGCCGACAGATCCAAGTTAACCGGGATAGTTATGTCTCTCTCCGGATATAAGGGGAATTCGTCTTTTATATCATACACCTGGAACCATGTCCGTCCCTGGTCGGTTGATACCAATACTTTGAAATCGGCTGCGTTGGCCGGATCGAATGAAGGTACTGCTATCTCAAGCATTTCCAAAATCATGGCAGTTTCATCAGAGATAAATCCGTTCTTCAGTTCGAAACGGAGGGTGGATTTTTCAGCAGAGGGCGTGAAATAAGGAGTAATCAGTGTAGCATTGGCTCCTTCAGCATACATTGCATTATCAAACCAAGCGTAAGATTGGTCCTCAAATGGTTCGGGGTCGCCGAAGTATGAATAGATAAAGGTGTCGAAGTACTCCCAGGCTGAATTACCATTTCTGACTTCACTCCAACCTTCTTCCATATCATTCAGCGAGAATCCTTCGAAAGTAGTGGACAAATCGGTAACGGGAACCACTTCCTCAAACGTAATAGACTTGCAAGTCTGTGCCGATTCATCATTATTTCCACCGTAAATAGCCGTTATGCAATATTCGTAATCTCCACCTATCATCAGGTATTCATCCCGGTATTCGGGAGAAATAGTAGTAGAGATCAATGTGCCGTTGCGGTATACATTATATCCGTTGGGCAGGATAAGATCCTTATCGTGGGTGCTGCGTTGGGGTTCATTCGGCATGGGTGCATCTAATGATTGCATCACTTGCGGATTTACTGCCACTTTCTTAAATCCTTGAAGATTGCCGTTTTCATCTAATTTGATTTTCTTCTCGGGTTTCATATCGAAATGGGAAATGAAAGCCGGAGCACCATTGGGGTCATCGAGCATGCCGGCAAAAGCCCAAACAGGAGAGTTGGCATTTGTGCCGGCATCGACAGTTAACTCTGTCCAGGTAGTCCATACGCCATTGATGTAAATTATATCCGATTTATTGGCTACATAAGGAACCTCGGCACCTGCATTTGTTCTAACCGTATTTACAGGGAAGCTTTCAACATTGTCGGGATCTGCTTTTACCATTTTGAAGCCGAACCATAATTCTTTGCTGGCGTCGATGGTATGGGGGGTGGTAAACTCTACTTCATTCCAACCCATTTCCCAGGTAGTAACTGCTTGTTCTAATACGATGGTGCCCGGCGATCCCAAGTTTCCTCCTTCATATACTTGTATGGTATAAGAAACATTTTCCGGTGTAACATTGGCTCCGGCATTATTCAAAATGCCGAACTTCATTCCGGTAAGTTCTCTTCCGTTTACATTTGAAAGGTCTGCGGGAGTGAAGCGCGATACGTGAATATTTTCAGCTCCACCGTGCATAGCGCTAACAACCGTTTGTGAATTGTTTGCCCATCCTATTTCAGTTACGGGGAAGTCATAATCCAACTCCCAAGTCAGGTCGACATGAAATTCGTTTTGCTCCACGTTCAGGTTGCGTATGCCGTGCCTGTCTTCGGGAGGTACCGTCGGTATTTCTACCTGTACATACACATCGTTAAGGCAAAGAGCGAATCCATCGAATGTGTTGTTGCGGAACATGATCCGCACATTCTTTCCGATGAAATCATCCAAGGCAATACTACGTTCTGTCCATGCGGCAGGCTCTTCGGTCGAGCTGTAAATGTTTGTTGCCGCAGCAAGTAATGCAGCGGCGGTTTTAGTACCTATTGCTGCATAAGCCGATGATTCGATTACATATACTTCCAATCCGTCGGGATATTCGCCATCTAACGACATGGCGCTGAAGAATAACTCAGGGTCTATCGACGAAGCCGGAAAATTAAGTGCCGGTGTTACTAACCAGTCATCGGCAGGACCTGAATATTGAGCTCCCGATGAATTCGTTACTAGATACGAAAAGCTGGTCAAGAAGTAATCTGTTGGAGCATTGTTGAAAGTGAAAGCCAACCAGCGGCTGTAATACAAGCCAGTGGCACCGATTGCCGGTCCATAAACATAGGCTCCGTCAAAATCGTACCAATCCCAACCTGCAGGGACTCCTTGAGAGGTGTCGAAATCTTCTGCAAGAATCACGTTTCCACCCAGTGGGGGTACGGCTTTTGCACCACTTTCGATAGCAGAATAATTGAAAGCACCGCCATTCTTGTCATATAAGACCGTATGCGGTTCATTCAACTCTCCTACTTCTAGCTTTGTTGCGCCATCATCTTTTTGCGCAAACACAATACTGCTAATAAGCAGCAGGCATAAAATAATAAAGTAGTTCCTTTTCATACTTTTACCTTGTTAGTTTAACAATAAATTTATTTATTACTGATTATAAAATTATGGACAAATATAATGTTATTTTTTCATAAACCATAAAAATCATCGTTTTTTTTATGTAAATAAACATAAAAGTGAGAATCGGAAGACACTCCGGCATTATTTCTTAATACTTGCCGGGCTATATGATCGGCAAGTATCGTGGGTAAATACCCTCCGGTTGAAATAAAAAAGTGAGTAAATTATTTGTTATTCGACAAAATATGACTACCTTTGCCAGCCGAAATTGGACAAGAAATAACAATATAATAAACATAAACATAAACAGCAATGAAACAGGGCATTCATCCTCAAAACTATCGTCCGGTCGTATTCAAAGACATGTCGAACGACGATACTTTTATCACCCGCTCAACCATCAACTCGAAAGAAACTATCGAGCTTGACGGAGTGACTTACCCTTTGGTAAAAATAGAGATTTCCAACACCTCTCACCCCTTCTATACCGTCAAGCAAAAACTGGTGGATACGGCAGGACGTGTGGATAAATTTATGAGCCGCTACGGCAACCGCAACAAGAAATAAAGATCTTTTTCATAATGTTTCAAAGAGTCTGCAGCCGCTATGGTTCCAGGCTCTTTTGTTTCATTTGTTAAACATACTCTCCGCGCTACATTTCATCCGAAATGAAAAAACTCTCGGTAGTCATAGTTAATTACAATGTTAAGTTCTTCCTCGAGCAATGCCTCGATTCGGTACGAAAGGCAACTGACCGGCTCGATGCCGAAGTGTATGTGGTAGACAACAATTCCTCCGACGGTTCGGTAGAATACCTCAGCAGCCGCTTCCCCGAAGTTATTTTTATCGAAAATAAAGAAAATGCCGGCTTCGCCGTGGCCAACAATCAGGCTATACGCCAAGCACAAGGCGACTATGTGCTGGTGCTCAACCCCGATACGGTGGTGGGTGAGAACAGCTTACTGCGGGTGTGCGAATTTATGGACAACCATCCCGATGCCGGCGCTTTAGGTGTGAAAATGATCGATGGATACGGCAGTTTTCTTCCCGAATCGAAGCGTGGCTTCCCCTCGCCCTGGGCTTCCTTCTCGAAGATGACGGGATTGGCGCGTTTGTTTCCGCAATCGCCCTTCTTTGGCGGCTATCATTTGCGCTACCTCAACGAAAATGCCACCCACGAAGTAGACGTGTTGGCAGGCGCTTTTATGCTGCTTAGAAAAGAGGCTTTAGACCAGGCCGGCCTGCTCGACGAAGCCTTCTTTATGTACGGCGAAGACATCGATCTCTCGTACCGGGTGAAACAGAGCGGCTATAAAAACTATTACTTCCCCGAACGAATCATTCATTATAAAGGTGAGAGTACCAAGAAGGACTTTAAGTATGTGAAGATTTTCTATGAGGCCATGCTCATCTTCTACAATAAACATTACCCCACCGACAATACTTTTGCCAAGTTGCTGATACGGTCGGCTATCCATTTTACTTCGCTTTTATCGATGATAGGCAAGGTATTCAAAAGGGAAAAGAAACAAGAGGACGATCGCCCTGTAATGGTGATGAATACCGGAAAAATGACTTACGAAGAGATTATAACCGTGATGGATAGAAATCAGAATAAGAAAACTCTTTACCGTATCGACAATCCCGAGCGGGGCATAAGCGTACAAGCCAGCCTTTAATCTTTCTCCTGGGCGCGGAGGTACTCTATCCGCTGCTCACTTTTTTGCTTTTCCTTCTTCAGCCCATCCACCTCTTTAAGCATGACAGACAAGTCGACCATCCGTTTGATCGATTGCTTCTCGTTGTTGCTTATCGTAACCGGCCTGGTCTTCTTTCCGCCCAGGCGCTGCAAGGTGAGCTTCCCGTCGCCGTAATTGTAGATAAACATCAGCACACCGTTGTCTGTTCCGTTTTGGAAAGTGATCGTTTCGTACGATCTTCCCATCACATCTTTGAAGGCATAGTTCATTCCTCCGTCACGCGGGATAACTTCGGTTTCGGTATAATTACCCGATGAATCCGACACTTTCAGGTAGGTATGGCCGATGTCGCTTCCACCATAAACGCTTACCAAAGCAATGTCACCATGCTCATTCACGGTAGCTTTGATGAATTGGCCGTTCCTTTCCAGCGAGGGATTGTAGGCCTTGTCGATGTAGCGCCCCACGTCTTCATACTCGGCGTTCTTCTCCAATTGAAACTGCGGCAGTATGGTTTCGAGTTCGGCTTGCCGTATGGGCAGCAGACTATCGATATAGATCATGTTGCGGCTTATTTCGGCGCTCTCTACCAGTTTTTGCATATCCAGGCGGGCGCGTTGCACCTTGGCATCGTCGGGATATTGGGTTTTCAGGCTGTCGAGAATGGTTCTTGCCGAAGCAAACTCACTGTTTTCATACAGGTTTTTTGCCCGTTCAAGTTCTTCGTAAGCGGCTTTATTCTTGTTCCCGCAACCGGTAAGGAGCAGTATAAGGCTGAATAAAAAAACAATCTTTTTCATATTATAGCAGTGTTAGGTAGATGCAAAGATAATCAAATAATCAGAATAGCGGTGAAAAGAGCCTAAGTATAGATTCCTGAAACTTCCGAATGGCAGGGCGCTTGTTCCAGGCATTGAGAATGATTTGATTGCAGCAGCGCTGGTCTTCGAAGAAAACGTTCTTCATCTGAAGCGCAAATTTCGGGTCGTAGATATAAGAATTGATCTCGAAATTGTGTTCGAAGCTGCGAAAGTCCATATTGGCCGACCCCAGCACGGTAAGGAAGTCATCGGCCACAATCATTTTAGCGTGTAGAAAAGCGTCTTTATAAATGTAGATCTTTACTCCCGCCCTCAGCATGGCTTCGTAATAGGAGCGCGAAGCCGAAGTAACGAATCGGGTGTCGGCTTTCTCGGGAACCATCAGGCGCACATCCGTACCCGAAAGGGCGGCGAACTGAAGCGTTTGTGCCAAACTCTCCTCGGGCATGAAGTAGGGTGTTTGAATAAACACATAATCTTTGCTATTGGCAATGATCTGTATCGTTGCCTGAAGTAACGTACGCCACTGCGATATGGGGCCACCGGCAACGATTTGCATCAGGTTGTCTGATTTAATAGACAAGGGCGGAAAATATTCCAGCCCGGTGATCAATTCTTTTCCCGATGAATACCAATCGATCAAAAAGGCAGATTGCATCCCCAGCACGCCCCGTCCGTCGATACGGATGTGGGTGTCGCGCCAGTGCGACGACAGGTAGCGGTCGGCAATATTCATTCCGCCCAGGTAGCCTATTTTCCCGTCAATCACTAATACTTTGCGATGGTTACGGTAATTTACCTTGCTGGTAAAGACGGGGAAGTGTACTTTAAGAAAAGCGGTCAGTTCTATTCCTTCGGCCGCCATTTCTTTATAGAACCGGTTTTTTACTTTCCAGTTTGCAACGTCGTCATACAGTACACGCACCGCTATACCTTCGCGGACTTTGTCTATCAGTAGTGACCGTATTTTATGGCCTATTTCGTCGTCGTTGAAGATATAATACTGCAGGTGTATATGATGCTTGGCTTGGCTTAAATCTTCGATCAATGCGTCGAATTTTGGCTTCCCGTTGGTGTATACGTCAATAAGGCTACCTTGCAGCAAAGCGGCCTCGTGATTGTGATTGAGCAGATGGGCCAGGGCATGGTATTCAGTGCGTCCGGCGCTATCGTCGGGTAAAATAGCCGGTTGGGTTGACGAACGCTTTTTCAGCAGTTTATATTTTTTGTTTGAGATGATGCGGATTTGTCGCGCATCTTGTCCGAAGAAGTAATAACAGAAAAGGCCGAAAAAGGGGACCAATACCAGAAACAGTATCCACGAAGTGGTCTTTAGCGGGTTGCGGTTTTGCGATATAACTTTAATCACAATACCCAAGACCACCACCGCATAGGTGATCTCGAGTATTGTGCGTATGATTGCCCACGTGTTCATTGTGAAGTAGGCAGCTTGTGCTTATTATTTGAATAATGAGTTGTCCAAGCCTTTGTTTATCTCGGCTTCTCCAATCTTAGTATCCATTTCCATGGTCTGTCCCATAGCCGATTGCGTTACCTTCATGCTGAAGGGGATCTTTACACCGCTTACATCGCGGTAATCAGAAACATCGGTGATTACACTTACCGGTTGTCCCATCATTTCCTGTGCTAAAACAGATCTCATCTTCAGTCCTGTTGCTACGTCGTAGTACTCTGTGGTGGTGCTTTCGCCTTTGGTTACTTTCATTACATAAGCATCTTTATCGCCCACTTTTTCTATCCCTTCTACCGATAGGGTGTAGCCGTTGGCAATATAGTTCATTTCGGGGCAAAGGCCTGCGCTCAGTTTGGCTTGTTCAAATTCTTCCCCTTCGGTGAAATCCTGGTTGCCCTGCATCCCCGACATACGCAAGGTAGTGCCGTCGAATGCCACTTTCTGAATAACCATATCACCCATAGTCACTACCGTAGCCGTCAGGTTGGGTTTCTTAAAGTATTGTGCTATAGATACGGGTTGTCCCATCATAGTCATCTCGCCCAGCATTACATAGTCTTCCACCTTGTCTAGGGCTGCTTTGCCACCCATGGCCGCTACATAGTTGTCGATGATTTGTTGTGCGGAAATGCCCGCTTCCTGCGCAACGGGCGTTTCTATAGGATTGGCATTGATGTCGTACCATTGTACTTTTCCGTCGGGAGCAAAAGGAGCCAGTCCGTCGGCGTACTCTTTGTCGGCCGTAACTACTATCCAGGCATTATCGGGCTTCAGGTATTTTCTTGCGGCAGCCTGAACGTCGGCAACGGTAATGGCATCGAGGCGTTTCAGATAGTTCTTGTAATAGTCTTTAGGCAAGTTGTATTTGTCTATATTAATGGCGAAGTTGGCAATTGTGCTAGAGTTCTCCAGCGAGCGCGAGAATGAACCGGTGCGATAAGCCTTAGCCGAACTGAGTTCGCTTTCGCTTACAGGCTCGTTCATGATCCTCCTCATTTCATATAATACTTCATACACAGCGCTATCGGTTGCCTGGCGTTTGATAGAGGCTGCTCCTCTACCCGAACTGATATTGAAGCGTCCGATGTGTTCATCTGGGCTTAAGTTTCCGTACACTCCGTAAGTCCAGCTTTTGTCTTCGCGCAAGTTGAGGAAGAGTCTACCTGTTCCGCTTCCACCGAAGATGTCGCCCATTACCCGGGCAGCGTCGTAGTCGGGTACTCCTACTACAAATTGTACCGGATAGCTGATGTCAATCGATGATTGAACGGCTCCGGGTTTGTTTATAAAAGCAATCTTGTTATGAGCCGGCGCTTGGGGGATAACATACTTGGCTGCAGGCACGTTCTTCCGTTGCCATTTGCCGAAATACTTTTCTGCTTTAGCTTTGGCTTCTGCCACAGAGATGTCGCCTACAATAACCAAGCGTGCTACATTGGGCGCAAAGTAAGTTTTATAGTAATGCTCCAAGTCGTTCAAGTTAACATTGTCGAGCGATTGTTCTGTTTCTATCTCGCCATAAGGCATCCCTTTACCGTAAGTAAGTACTCCGGATACCCTGGAGTTGATGGATCCTGGATCGTCGCCTATCGATTGAAGGGCAGTCTTGTATTTCGACATTCCCAAGTCGAACTCTTCTTGGTTAAACACGGGGTTTAACAAGATGTCGGACATAATTTCAAGCGCTTGGTCGTGATACTTAAGCAAGAATTGCAGATAGCCGCCGTTAATGTGCGTGTAACCTTGTGCTCCTATCATGTCTAAATCTTTAAACAGTTGCTCTTTGCTTCTTTTTTTAGTTGTCTTGCCGAACACTTCGCCAAATAGGCTGTGAAGACCTGCCTTGTTACCTTCCAACTCGGGCATAACATCCAACATTAGCGAATAATAGGCGATGGGCGTTGTTTTATCTTGCACTACAAATACTTTCAGGCCGTTGCTGAGCGTGAAAATTTCGGCATCTTTAATGTTTATCTCCTTTGCCGGGCCGGCAGAGGGGCGTATGCTCCTATCCACCTGTTGCGCGTTTGCTGTAAATACGCAGAGCGCAATGATTAATAAACTATATATTTTTTTCATTTCAGTAACTATTAAACGGAT
>DAIREI010000009.1:0-14183 GCA_036795675.1 Bacteroidales bacterium | reverse complement strand
GTATGGCAGCGGAGAAATCAAGGAGGCCAACTACCGGCGCATTCTTCAGGCTATAAAAGACTATCCGGGGGTGGAGGTTGTAGGCGTTTCTATGAGCAGCCATGCAGCAAGCTATCAAGGCGGTGGCGTATTCTACAATGCGGCCGACACCACTATTTCTGCAGATGCCATTATTCAACCGGTAGATTTGGAGAGCGATTATTTCCGCGTATTCTCATTGAGCAAAGACAAAGGGAAGACGCCCGTTTCGGTTCAAGATTACGATTGGACAAACAGGGTGGTCATATCAGAGCTTGTGGCTAAGTCGTTATTTCCCGATAATCCCTCGGCTATCGGAGAAAGAATACAGCAGGCCGAGCATGGCGAGCTTACTGTTACAGGGATTATCGATGATATAAAAAACTATAGCTACAACCGCCCCAAACCGGTCATATATACTCCGTTCCGCTTAGATTCAACCAATTTGGATAGAGTAGGAATAGACATCCGAATCAATCCTTCCATTTCGGAAAGCCGCTTCAAAGAAGAGTTTGAGAAGGATATGACAAATACCATGCGGGTTGGAAATTTCTATTTCGGGCATATCAGTTCTAATCAAGAAATCGAAAAAGAGTATGAAGTCAGGCATGGAGTGAAGAAGAACATCGACATCCGCACTTACCTGATGGCGTTCTTTTTAATCAATATTCTGCTCTGCCTATTAGGCACTTTCTGGTACAGAATCAATGTGCGGAAGGAGGAGATAGGCATACGCAAAGCCGTAGGGGCTACCAACAAGAACATCCTTGTTTCGCTCGTCCTCGAAGGACTTTGCCTGCTGACTATAACCTTTATCCCCGCCATGATTATCGAATACCAATTTGTGCAGGCCGACTTAATCCAAACATTGGGCAAAGGAGGAGCAAATACCGCGGTCTATCTGCCCGACCGTACCCTCCTCCGCTTCCTTATCACCAACGGCATCACTTGGCTGATAATGGCGGTGGTGGTAGTGGGCGCAACGCTCTTACCCGCCATCTCGGCAAGCAAAGTAGTACCGGTGGAGGCGTTGAGAGATGAGTAAACACCTCCCCCCAACCCCTCCCAAGGAGGGGGAGCTGCGAAGCCGGAGGCTTGAAATAACATAGAAAAAGTTAATAGCATAATAAGTAATGATTGATAATAATATTGAACAAGGACAGGCCAAAGGCCTTGAAAGCAATAGCATCGGGCAACGCCCGATGAAAATGGATTCGTTCTATTCCACTAAGCCCCAATGGGGCGTTAGCATCCATGCTGTGAGGGCTTTACCCTCATGCGCTTGCATACCCGACATCATCGAGTTGGGGGCAAAAGGGTTAGGAGCCGTTAAAGCAAGGATTTTGATTCTAATAATCCTAATCCTTAGTTCTTTTAAGGGATACTGTTCTCCTGAACAAGACACACTACTTCTCTCCTTAAACGACGCCATTCATCTTGCCCAATCGCAATCATTGGATGCGGCGGTGGCGGTCAACGAACTGAAGGCGGCCTACTGGCAATACCGCAGCTTCCGGGCCGACCAGCTTCCCGAGGTGAATTTCAGGGGGACGCTTCCGGCTTACAGCAACAATTACGGCAAGTATCAACAGGCCGACGGCTCCTACACTTACGTCCAAAACAACTGGCTGGGATTGACCGGAACCATCTCTATCGACCAGAACATTGCCCTTACAGGAAGGAAAATTTCGCTTGTTTCTTCGCTCGACTTCACCCGGCAATTGGGCAGCGGCGCTTACAATGAATACATGAGCGTTCCCGTAGGGCTTACGCTCTCCCAACCGGTTTTTGCCGTAAACAGCCAAAAATGGCGACGCCGCATCGAGCCTGTCCGATACAAGGAAGCCAAGGCTGCCTATATGGAAAATGTGGAAGGCGTGACAATCACTGCCATTTCTTATTTCTTCAATCTGCTGTATGCCGGGGAATACCTGAACATCTGCCTGCAAAACCTCGAAAACGCCGATAAGCTCTACGAAGTAGCTTTGGCAAAGAAAGAGATAGGCCATATCTCGGACAACGAACTGATGCAACTCAACCTTGGCGCATTGCAGGCCAAAGGCTTGGTAACCGAAGCGCAATCGAGCCTCAACGCAAGGATGTTCCAACTCCGTTCCTTCCTCGGGTTAGGAGACCAAGACATCATCCGCCCCCTCTTCCCCGAACCTGTTTCTTTCCTAAATATAGATTTTGCCGACGTATTGGATAAAGCGCTTGAGAACAATTCCTTCGCCAAAAATATCCTGCGTCGGCAAATGGAGGCGGATTATGCGGTAGCCACAGCCAAAGGAAACCGTTGGGATATTGAACTTTACGCCACCGTCGGTTATACCGGCAAAGACCACACCCTGCCGGCCGCTTACGACCATCTGCAAGGCAATCAGATAGTACAGGTAGGGGTAAGCATCCCCATTCTCGACTGGGGCAAGCGCAAAGGACAGGTAAAAATGGCCGAATCGAACCGCGAGGTAGTAATGTCTCGTACCCGTAAAGAGGAAATGGACTTCAAGCAAGACCTCTTCCTCTTGGTAGAAAACTTCAACAACCAAGCCGGGCAGTTGGAAATATCCCGCCAGGCCGACCGCATAGCCGAGAAGCGCTACAATACCACCATTGAAACCTTTCTTATCGGCAAAATAAGCGTACTGGATCTGAACGACGCCCAACGCTCGAAAGACGAAAGTAAACTGAAGCATATCAGCGAACTGCACCAATATTGGAATTACTACTACAACATACGCAGCATCACGCTGTATGATTATCAAACGGGTAGCAACCTGGATGCAGAATTTGAGAAAATAGTGAAGGAGTAATAAACTATTGCGCAATACTTCACTAAACTTTTGCGCAATAGTTATACAAAGTTTTGCGCAATACATGACCGAACCCTTGCGCAAAAGTTTATCACTGCGAATAGGCTTTCTTTCGGATTAAGGCTATTTAACAGCGCAGTTGCTAACGGCTATCGACCAAAAGATAATAGCTATCCATATTTTTCGTATATTTGAACTCGATTAATTGAAATAACGAATGATCCTGATTATCGACGATGATGCGGCTGTCCGCTCTTCCTTAAACTTCCTGTTGAAGCGGGCGGGCTATGAAACCTTAGCCGTGGCTGATCCCGACGAAGCCTTGACGGTGGTTCGTGCGCAATCGCCTCGGCTGATATTGATGGATATGAATTTCCGCCTCGGAACCCGGGGCGAAGAGGGCATCCGGCTGCTGAAGCAAGTAAAAATATTCCGACCCGAAGTGCCCGTTATTCTTATCACGGCCTGGGGTTCTATCGCCTTGGCGGTAGAAGGGATGAAGGCCGGAGCCTTCGATTTCGTCACCAAACCGTGGAACAACTTGGCTTTGCTCGAATCCATCCGCACGGCCATCGAACTGAGTGAACAGAAAAAGGCGGGTTATTCGTTACTCAATCGTAACGAAGCCGATAAGAAAGTCTATTTCGATAAAATAATCGGAAGAAGCAACGCCCTGATGGAGGTGCTGAGCGTAGTATCGCGTATCGCCTCTACTAATGCTTCGGTGTTGATAACGGGTGAAAGCGGCACAGGCAAGGAACTCATTGCCGAAGCCATCCACGCCAATAGCCAGCGGGCGAAACACCCCTTTGTAAAGGTAAACCTGGGCGGAATGTCGCAGAGTTTGTTCGAGAGCGAGATGTTCGGTCACAAGAAGGGCGCCTTTACCGATGCCTATACCGACCGTACGGGTCGCTTCGAGATGGCGGGCAAAGGTACGATTTTCCTCGATGAAATCGGCGATTTAGACTTAGCATCGCAAGTAAAACTACTACGAGTGCTGCAAGACCAAACCTACGAAGCGCTGGGCGACAGTTCGCCCCGAAAAACCGATGTGCGGATAGTGAGCGCCACCAATCGCGACCTGAAAGCCATGGTGGCCGACCGCTCGTTTCGCGAAGACTTGTTCTACCGCATCAACCTCATTCATATTCATATCCCGCCATTGCGCGAGCGAAAGGAAGACATTCCTCTATTGGCTAATTACTTTGCCGGGCAAGTTGCCTTGGCCAATGATCTTTCTGACATCAGCTTCACGCCCGAGGCCATGGATTATCTGCAATCGCTTCCCTACCCCGGCAATATCCGCGAATTGAAGAATTTGATTGAACGAAGCATCCTATTGGCAGGGAAAACACGTATAGCGGTTTCGGATATTAAAAGCAATCAAGCTCTTAGTAAAGAGATGGTTAATACTACAAGCGGGTTGAATTTGGAAGAGATGGAGAAGCAGTCGGTGGTTCGGGCTATTGAGAACAACCACGGCAACCTGTCAAGGGCGGCCAAGGATTTGGGAATCAGCCGCGCGGCGCTGTATCGCCGTATGGAGAAATATAATATTGGCAAGTGATGATGGAGTTAATCGGATAAAAGATGCGTTAGCATCATAATCTTAGTAGCCGTGGATGTAAGTCCACGGTTAAGAGGTCGCATAGTAAAGAAGTCGCGGAGCGATGACATCTTAAGATATCGTGGCTATTGCCACTCTGCTTTCGGGATACATCATCTACCGTGGGCTTACGTCCACGGCTACTGAGATTCGGATGCTCTGCATCCTAACGTATCGCTATTATATATAGATATTTGCCAACTTATTTTTTTCCATATTATTCGCAAAATATGAAGATTAAGGCCTATTTTTGGATATTGACTTTGCTGCTGCCGGCTATTTTAGCCGTCGTCGGCTATTCTATATTCAAGGCCGGTTCGTTTTATTGGTTCCTCGCATTCGAGGGTTTAGTTGTTTTCGTCGCCGTTTATTTGGTGCTGTTTTACCGGAAATTGATTCGACCATTAAACTTGATAGGCGATGGCATGAACCTGCTGAAAGAGCAGGATTTCAGTTCGCGCCTCCGCTATGTGGGGCAGCCCGAAGCCGACCGGATTATTGAAGTGTTTAACCGGATGATGAATCAATTGAAGGATGAAAGGCTTCATTTGCGGGAGCAAAACCAATTCCTCGACCTGCTTATCGAAGCTACGCCCCTGGGAGTGATTATGCTCGACCTCGACGATAAAATAGTTTCGGCCAATCCCGCCGTGCAAAAGCTCTTCTTCGGAACAAAACACGAGGAAAACATTATCGGGAAAAAGCTTACAACCATCCCTGTTCCGTTGGCCGGCGAGTTGCTGAAGACAACACCTTATGAGTCGCGCACCATTCGCATGAGCGATGCCGGCATATACAAATGTACCCATTCAACCTTTGTAGACAAAGGTTTCCTCCATTCTTTCTACTTGATAGAATCGCTGACGGACGAAGTATTTAAGGCCGAAAAGAAAGCCTACGAAAAGGTGATTCGCATGATTGCCCACGAGGTGAACAACACCACCGCCGGTATCATCTCTACACTTGATACGCTTAATGAAACTTTCCGCGAACCGGCGCAGGCAGCAGACGCAACCGAGGCCCTGCAAGTGACCGTTGAACGCTGCTACCGCATGAACCGCTTCATCACCAATTTTGCCGATGTAGTGCGCATCCCCGAGCCGCATTTGCATCAACAAGACGTGAATCAAATCGTGCTTTCGTCCAAACGCTTTATGGAGAGTATCTGTAAGTCGCGCAATATAGCGATAGACATTCAATTAAGCAACGAACCGCTCGTAGTAGCCATTGACAGCATCCTCTTCGAACAAGTATTGGTCAATATCATCAAGAACGCCGCCGAGTCTATCGAATCGGACGGGCAGATATTCATCCGAACCACTACCGACCCCCTCTGTTTGGAGATTGCCGATACGGGTAAAGGCATCGACGTAGCAACCGAATCGCGACTGTTCACGCCCTTCTTCTCCACCAAAACACAAGGGCAGGGACTGGGACTGATATTCATCCGCGAAGTGCTGCAAAAGCACGGCTATGCCTTTTCTCTTCGCACTTATGAAGACGGATTGACCAAGTTCAGGGTAACGTTTAATATATAATGTTAAGTGTAATGAAGAAAGTTCACAAATCAACAACTATCCCCTCTACCTCTACGATAGCAGCGGGGTTTGGCACCATCCATTATCAAGACACTTATGCCATAGAGCGGCAGACAGACCAAAGTGCGGAGGAAATATCAGAAGAATTACTGGTGATGCCGACTTGGGTTGATGTGTTATTCAAGCTGAGAAATCAAGTTGTCGGTATTTTCGGATTGAAAACCGGTCGGGATACTCCTGAGCCGGAAACATTCTTCACCGTGATAGAAAACCGCGAAGACGAGATTGTGATGGGTGAAGACGATAAACATTTGAACTTCAGAGCATCCGTTTTCAAAGATAGTTCGGAGAAAACCTTATCTTTGATTACCATAGTCCATTACAACAATATATGGGGGAAGGTTTATTTCTTCCCTGTAAAGCCGTTTCACAAGATTATAATGAGAGTATTGCTTAAAAGATATTTGAGAAGATGAACATAGATTTCACTACCATAGTATGGCTTCTTCCGATCGTGTTCATGCTTCACGATTTTGAGGAAATAATCTTCTTCAAAGGCTGGATTGCAAAGAACAAGGAAGAGCTATCCAGCAGATTCCCAAAGCTGTACAAGCGTTTTTTGCCGCGTTTTGAGAATCTATCAGTACAGGCTTTTTCGTTAGCTGTAGCCGAAGAGTTCCTGTTATTAAGCTTCATTACAGTTCTATCAGTTGTCTTCGGTAGCTATTTATTGTGGTTGGGTGTTTTCATGGGATTCTTCATACACCTAATTGTGCATCTGATTCAATGGATTGTATTTCGGAAATATATTCCGGCTATATGTACTACATTTATCGCATTGCTATATTGTGGTTTCGCTTTCTCTTATATATTGAGAAATAATCTGTTTGAAGCAAAAGAGATACTTCTATGGACAGTTGTCGGGCTTGGAATTGTTATTGTCAATCTATTATTTGCTCATAAATTAGCCGAACGGTTTAATAAAAAGCAGAAAAAAAGCGAATTATGAATGGCTAAACAAGAGACTAAAAGAAGTTATCCCTTTCCTACACGATGATGCCCGCTATTTTGGCTTCGTTACCATGTGAATGGAAATCAGGTCGAATAACCCTATCAATTAATCGGATAGACTCCTACCCTCGTCTCTTTGGTTTCGATTTAGCTTTTACTTTCTCCGGTCTTGATTTACCTATTCTCGGTCCGCTCGGCGCTTTCTTTGGTTTGGGTTTCTTGAATGTATCGTCTGCCGGCGCAAAGAATGCTGGCTTGGCTTTCTCCGTACTTGCCTTTCCCTTGCTTTTGGATACACTTGCACTTTTACGGTAGTTCGTCTTGATATCAAACTGATCCAATGCCTTATTAATTGCTTTGTTACTGTTCAATGCCTTCTTTGCTTTGGGGTCATTATCCGACTTATCCAGCAAATCAAACAGTCCCTCCAGTTCAACCGGAGTAAGGTCTCTCCAATTACCTTGCCCCAGACTGCCCAGTTCTATATTCATTATCTTAATGCGCTCCAGCTTAGTTACATTGTAATCAAAATACTCGCACATGCGCCTTATTTGTCTGTTCAAACCTTGTATCAGTGTTATCTGAAATAGATAAGGATTGATCTCTTTTATCTGACATCTGCGAGTTACACAATCTAAAATAGGGACTCCATGCGCCATGCCGTCTAAGAACTCTTTCGTAATTGGTTTGTCTACCTTCACCAAGTATTCCTTCTTATGACTGTTCCCTACACGAAGTATCTTGTTGACAATATCGCCGTCGTTGGTAAGCAATATCAAGCCTTGCGAGTCTTTATCCAAACGTCCGATAGGAAATATCCGTTGTTCATGGCTAATGAAGTCGACAATGTTGTCTTTCTCTTGCGAATCGGCCGTACTTACAATACCAACAGGCTTATTAAAAGCGATATAAACAGGTTCTACCTTATTAATAATGAGTTCTCCGTTTACTTTTACTTTTTGCCCGGGCAATACTTTCATCCCGATAGAAGCCCGCTTCCCGTTTATCGTAACCCGTCCTTCTTCAATAAATCGATCTGCTTCCCTTCGAGAACAAAATCCCGAACTACTTATATATTTGTTTAATCTGTACTCCATAAGACAATTCTTTCCTTAGAAACTGTTTAAATTTTATCGGAATGATTTCATTATAGAGACTGTTCTTGTTCCTTTGCATCCTCTTACAGCTCTTTTGAGTCTATTTTCTACTTTTCACTCTTGACTTAGCCCGCTAAGTCTGCGACTAAAAAGCCAAAAATCCATCTCAAAATAGCAAGAAAGCGAATAACAATAAAATTTAAACAGTTTCTTTAAGTATGCTGCAAATTATCTTATACCGGAATAGAGAATAAAGAGCAGAATTGCAAGACACATCAAGGTGAGAAAGACGGCTAAGTAAATATTTCTTCTTTTCTTGTTGGGATTTTTCAACAGAACAAACACAGCCATCAAGAAAGGAGGGAGGATGATAAAAAGCGTGATAAGCAACTCGTTATGGAGAAAATAGGCGACAATGCTGCCTGCTGTCATTATTATGGCGGTGGTAAACAATATATCGCGGAGATACTTAGCCTGCCCTCTTACAAAATCGGATTGCCTCTCTTCTTTACTCATATTATAATTGCCTGCTATCAAATCGGGACGACGGTAGCAGACTATCCCCGTCAAGACAAGGACTAAAGCGAAGAAGAGATTGATGATTAATAATATAAGCATAGTTTAATGTTTAGCGTTACCACCTTTCCCCCCCACCCTCTCCCAAGGAGAGGGAGCCTGCAAGGCATTGCATTCATTGTTTTACGCCTCCCCCTCCTTGGGAGGGGGTTGGGGGAGGTGTATCATTCCAGATACCCCAGCACCAACCCACTTATCTGCAACAGCGATATTTCGCAGAGCTTGGTATCGTATTGGGCTTGCAGCAGGCGTTCTTCGGCTTCGAGCAGACTGTTTTGCGCTTCGCGAAGTTCGATACCCGACAGGTCGCCCAGCATATAGCGCTCCATGGCTATCTCGTAGTTCTCGTTGGCCACACCCACGTTCATCTCTTCCAGTTGGGCGAGTTCGATGTTGTTGCGGTAGGCCATCCACATATTGGCCAGGTCGGCATTGAGCGAGAGTTCGAGTTGTTCGGTTTGCAGCTCTTTGTTCAATATGTTTATCTTGGCGTTTCGTTGTTCGCGGCGGCGGTTCATCCCGTCGAAGAGGGTAAATCCCACCGATACACCGTAATTAAATCCCAGCGTATTCTGCTTATCCATAGTAGACTGCTGATAAAGATAGGCGTTGTAACCATAGCCGCCGTTGATACGCAGATAGGGATAGTTGCGGCTTTGCAGGGTCTTCAAATCCATTTCGCTCAAGGCTTGATTCTTTTGCGCCAGCAACAGATAGGCATTGGTTTGCATGGTGTTCTCTTTCAGGATGGTTTCATCGAGCAAGAGATCGGGATTGATAGACATGTCGGCTATAACAAGCGGCGAGGAGACATCTTGCAAGGCCATGAGCTGATTGAGGGTAATGCGCGAAGTATTGACCACCTCGTACTGCTTTATCAATCGCGAACTATCGGCATTGAAGTCCACCCGTGCCTGCTGAAGATCCAATCGTGAGAGTGAACCGATGCTGTAGCGGGCTTCCACTATACGCAACCGCTCGGCCGAGAGCTTTACTGCTTTCTCCAGATTGGCATAGCTTTGGGTCTGACGCACATAGTTGTAGTACTCGGCCGACAGATTAGCCACGAGGCTTTCTATGTTCAGGCGGGTGGAAATCTCGCCCATGCGTTGAAACTCTTTCAGCCGTTCGTATTCCGTCAGCATCCTAAAGCCTTCGAAGATTGTCCAACTCAGGTTGAGGCCTATATTGGCCGATTGATTCAGTATATAATTACTTTCGGTCTTTGTCCCGTCGGGGAAATGCTGGGTCGTCTTCAGGTCTGTTCCCGAATAGCCCGCACTCAGGTCGAGCGAAGGAAGCATTCCGGCATTGCCCCAAGTTACATTATTATCGGCTATTTTTTGTTCGTTGCGTACGATACGAATATCATAGTTACGCTCCAGCCCGGTCTCTAAGACCTTCTGCAAGGTGTAGACTTCTTGTCCTTGAACGCTGAGTGAAAGAAGCAGGAGTATTATTATATGCAGGGGGTTGCGGGTCAAGCCCGCAATGACACGAACTGTTAGTTTCATATTTCTTTCTTTTTTTTCATTCTATTGGTGGAGAAATAAGAATACACGGCCGGAACAATAAAGAGGGTAAGCAGGGTGGAAACGAGCATCCCGCCTGTTACGGCAACCCCCATGGCTATGCGGCTGTTGGCTCCTTCGGCGCTGGCAAATACCAGAGGCAAAAGGCCTAGTATGGTAGAGAAGCTGGTCATGAGGATGGGACGTAGCCGTTGCATAGAAGCGCCCTTTATGGCTTCCATCTTGGCCATGCCTGCTTCCTGCCGCTGGTTGGCAAACTCTACGATGAGAATACCGTTTTTGGCTACCATCCCGATGAGCATAATTATACCGATTTGGCTGAATATGTTCATTGTTACGCCCGAGAAGTTCATGAATATCAAGGCGCCGGCCACAGCCAACGGCACGGTGAGCATGATGATGAAGGGGTCTTTGAAACTCTCGAACTGCGCGGCTAAGACGAGGAATATCAGCACCAAAGCCAAACCGAAGGCGAACATCAAGCTATCGGAACTTTCCCTGAACTGCTTCGATTCGCCGGACAGTGCGGTACGGAACGTATCGTCTAATACTTCTTTGGCTATGCGGTCCATCTCTGCCAATCCGTCGCCGATAGCGACACCGGGCGTAAGCCCTGAACTTACCGTGGCCGACGTAAAGCGGTTGTAGCGATAGAGCGTAGGCGGAGCCACATCTTCTGTCAGGTCGACTAAGTTGTCTAACTGTATCATCTGCCCGGCACTATTCTTTACATAAATAGAGCGGAGGTCTAAGGGCGTGTTGCGTTGCTGGCGATTTATCTCGGCCAATATTTGGTATTGCTTCCCATTCATGTAGAAATAACCCATACGCTGACCCGATAGGGCGTACTGCAAAGTCTGGCCAATGTCGCGCGTGCTTACGCCGAGCAATGCTGCCTTGTCGCGATTGATCTGTACACGCGTTTCGGGTTTGGTAAACTTCAGGTTCACGTCCGACATCTGGAACAATGGGCTTTCGTTCACCTTGTCCATAAACAAAGGAATAAACTCTTCCAGTTTTTCCAGGTTGGGCGCCTGCAATACGTATTGAATGGGCATACCGCCCCGCCGTCCGCCAAAGGTGGAGGATTGCTGTACAAAGGCGCGCCCTTCGTTCTGATTCCTTACCGCCATTGTCAAGGCGTCGGCTATCTCCATCTGGCTGCGCTCCCGCTTATCTATATCGGGCAATATCATACGCACATTAGACCAGCCGGTTCCCGTCATCGTTAAATTGGCTTCGCGCTCGGGAGCTGTCTCGTCGGCAATGGCGGATATTTTATCGGTGTAGTTGCGGAAGAACTCAAAGGTGGCTCCCTCGGGCGCTCTTACGTTGATCGATACTTGCGAACGGTCTTCCATAGGCGCCATTTCGGCCGGTATATGTGTCCATAAGTAAAAAATGATGACTACCATTAGCCCGATAATAGGCCAGGTAATCCACCGCAGCTTCATAAAGCTACTGAGACCGGAAGAATAAATATGGTTCAACCATTCGAAGAAAGGTTCGGTCTTGCGATAGAACCAGTTCTGCTGCTCCCTCCTTTTCAATATCTTGGTAGAAAGCATGGGTGTGAACGTGAGGGCTACGAACGATGAAATAATCACCGCACCCGTTATCACGACGCTAAACTCTACAAACAGCCGACCGGTAGTCCCCTCCATAAATACAATGGGCACGAATACTGCGACCAATGTGATGGTAGTAGAGATAATGGCAAAGAATATCTCCTTCGCACCTTCAATACCTGCCTGCAAGGGCTTCATCCCTTTCTCTATACGCACGTATATATTCTCGGTCATTACGATGGCGTCGTCCACCACCAACCCCACCGAGAGCACTACGGCAAGCATAGACAGGGTGTTGATGGAGAATCCGGCAATATACATCACAAAGAAAGAACCAATCAGCGATATGGGGATTACCACGCAGGGAACGAGCGTTACGCGCCAATCCCGCAGGAAGAGGAAGATAATGATTACTACTAATAAAAAGGCAATATACACCGTTTCTTCTACTTCGTTAATAGAGGCGCGGATAAAGCGGGTGTTATCGAAGGCGAAGTCGAGCAACACATCTTCGGGCAAGTCTTTACGCATTTGTTGTACGCGTAGTTGTACTTCGTCTGAAATCTCTATCTGGTTGGCTCCGGGCTGCGGTATTACTACCACACTCACCATAGGTACGCCGTTGCGCCGGATGATGCTTCGGTAGTCTTCCGCTCCCAATTCGGCTGTACCTATGTCGCGAAATCGTACCACATTGTACTTGTCTTCCTTCAATATCAAATTGTTGAACTCGTCGGGCGTCTTCATCAAGCCCAATGTGCGGATAGTGAGCGACATCATATCACCTTCAATACTGCCCGAGGGAAGTTCTACATTCTCGCGGTCGAGGGCATTCTTTATATCGATAGGCGTAATACTGTAAGCGGCCATCTTCAAGGGGTCGAGCCAGAGGCGCATCGAGTAGCGTTTCTCTCCCCATATTTCTACTGCGCTCACATTCTGTATGGTTTGCAGTCGCTCCTTTACCGTAAGGTCGGCTATCTCGCTCAGTTCGAGCAGAGAGCGTTTCTCGCTTTGGATGTTCAACTGAAGAATGGGTTGGTCGTCGGCATCGGCTTTCGATACGGTAGGCGGGTCGCAGTCGCGGGGAAGGTAACGCTGGGCGCGTGAAACCTTATCGCGCACGTCGTTGGCAGCCGTTTCCATATCTACGCTCAACTCAAATTCAATAACGATGCGGCAGAAGCCTTGGCTGCTACTGCTCGAAAGCGAACGTATACCCGGTATCCCGTTGATGTTTTGTTCCAGCGGTTCGGTAATCTGGTTCTCAATAATATCGGCATTGGCTCCGGGATAAGATACGGATACGCTGATAATGGGGTTATCTACGTTGGGGTACTCCCTCACTCCCAGATAGGTATAACCCATCAGCCCGAATATGATGATAACCAATACGATTACTGTAGACAGTACAGGCCTTTTTATACTTAATTCCGAGAGATTCATTCCGTTATATTGACTAATTCGACAGGAAGGCCGTCGCGCAACTGCATTACGCCGGTAGTAATCAGCGTATCGCCCGGTTGCAAGCCTTGTATGATTTGTAAACTTGCCGCCGTACGTATTCCTTTATGTATTTCGGTCTGTTTGGCTGTGCCGTTATCGTAGAGGTACACGATGTCGCGTCCCATCTCGGCGATAACCGATTCGTTGGGAATAACCAAGGCGTCTTCTATCCGGTTCGACCTGATTTCGATGGATGCAGATCCACCCGGCTTCATTCTGCCTCCGGTATTGGGATAAATACCGCGCACTTTTATCGAGCGGGTTGCCATATCTACAATAGGTTCCACGGCGAAAACCTCTGCTTGGTTTACATCCATTCCTTGCGGGGTGGTGAAAGAGAGGGATGTGCCGGGACGAACCAAGTTGGCGTATTGTTCGGGGATAGAGAACTCCAATTTAAGGGGGGTTATTTTAGTTAACACAGCTACTACAGTTCCGGGCGATGCATAGGCTCCCTCGCTCACCTGGCGCAAGCCTATCACCCCGTCGAAGGGGGCGCGTAGCTCGGTTTGGTTGATTTTAGACTTCACCAATTCAATATCGGCCATCAGCTTGTCCAACTCGGTGGTCACCTGCTCGTAGGCCTCTTGACTTACCGCGTCTTTTTGTAACAAGGTTTTCTGGCGCGATACACGGTCTTGAGCCAACGGTATTTGTGCTTCCAGCTTCTTGAGTTCGGCTTGCAGGGGTGCATCGTTTACTTTGGCCAACAGACTACCTCTCCTCACACTCGAACCTTCCTTGAAATGAATGGCGGTAATCTTACCTGAAGCCTCGAAAGTAAGTTCTACCTCTTCGTCGGGAATCAGGTTGCCCGTTATCTGGATAACGTCGGTCAACTCTTCGGGAGCGATAATTTTGGCATTGACGTGAAGCGGACCTCTTGCCCGGCTCGCAGCGGCTGCCGGTGGTTTA